>JANOQC010000021.1:0-9162 GCA_031422175.1 Sphingobacteriia bacterium
GTATGCATTTTAATGCCAAACAATTGAATATAATAATCAATGCCATTGCTGAAGAATGGTAATTGACTCAGTGCATCCAAACCAATAAATAAAATAAAACACATGAATGCTCCGATGGCAAATGCGGCAATCATGTTCTTCACCAGACTACTCGCAAAAATTCCTATAGCAGCATATAGGTTTGCTAAAAAAAACAAACTGATATAACTCCCAATGGTGGCTCCCAAATCAATTCCACCGGTAATACTCAATGATTGCATGGAGAATGCATAAATGGTTGTTGGAACTAAAGCAATAAAAATGATGCATACAACTCCCCAGTATTTTCCTAAAACGATTTGGGTAGCACTAAGTGGCAATGTTTGTAAAATTTCGAAACTCCCCGAGCGCATTTCTTCCGATATGGTTCTCATGGTTATCGCGGGAATAAGAAACAATAATAACCAAGGCATCAGATTGAAAAAGCCATTTAAATTGGCATATCCAAAATTGAGCAAACTGGTATCAGGGAACACAAATAACAACAAACCAGTTATGAACAAAAATATGCCCAACACCATGTAACCGGTGATGGAACTAAAGAACTGTTGCCATTCTTTTTTGCAAATCATCCACATCCCTCAAAACTAAAGTTTTATTGTGCATTTGGCATTTTTACTATCCACAATTATGTAAGTTTATGGAATTTTTAGGGGTTCTGCATCTCTGCTCCTAAACAAAGCATATGAAACTAAAAATTTACTTGATAACCATGTTCCTTTTTGGTATAGGGCTTTTTGCAATTGCACAAAAACCAGCCGCTAAATCAAGCACAAAACCAACAGTAGAAAACGGAGCAGATGCTATTCCTATCACGGTTACAAGCACCAAAAAAGCAAAAAAGAAAAAAGAACCGACAAAGATTGAAGTCACTAAGTATGATCCTTCAAAAACTTCGAAAGAAAAAGCGCCACCACCACCGCCTCCGAAGAAGAATTAACTGATCAACTAATATCCATAAAAAAATCCCAGCTATTTTAATAACAGGGATTTCAATATATTATTTTAAGTCTTATGTATTAAGGCCCTTAGGCGCATACGAACTAAACTCAGCTCATCCAATTTCTAAACTAATTCCTATTCAACTACACCGCAAAGCTCTCGCCGCATCCGCAGCTTCTGCTGGCGTTGGGATTATCAAAATAAAAGCCTTTACCGTTTAAGCCATCAGAGAAATTCAATTCGGTATTCACTAAGTATAAAAAGCTCTTTAGGTCGGTAACAACTTTAATCCCATTGTCTTCAAACACTTGATCCATGGGTTTGACTTCATTATCAAAATCGAGCTTGTAACTTAATCCAGAACAGCCACCACCCACTACGCCAACACGCAAGAAATAATTGGAATCATCCAACACCCCTGCCTCTTCCATCAAATGATGAACTTGCTTCTTAGCTTTATCGCTAACATAAATACTATTTTCTGCTGCTACTTCGCTCATGCTTAGTGAATTCTTTCTTCGAATACCAATTCTGCTAATCCGTTTTTAGTACGGTAGTCGTTGATGGCAGATTTAATTGCATCTTCTGCTAAAACGGAACAATGAATTTTTACTGGAGGAAGATTTAATTCTTCAACCAAATCCATATTGTCGATTGTAACTGCTTGGTCTACCGTTTTACCCTTTAACCACTCTGTTGCAAGTGAAGAAGAAGCAATAGCTGATCCGCAACCGAAGGTTTTGAATTTTGCATCGGTAATAACACCAGTTGCATCATCAACTTCAATTTGCAAACGCATTACATCACCACATTCTGGGGCACCGACTAATCCGGTACCTACATTTTTCTTAGACTTATCAAGCGTTCCTACGTTCTTAGGATTGCTGTAATGATCGATTACTTTTTCGGAATATGCCATTTTAAATTACCCCAAACCCCTAAAGGGGCTTTTTAGACTGCTGGAGTTGACAGCTTTTATATTTTTTAAAGAACTAATCTTTTAATTTCTAACTAACTTTTCCTCCCCTTTATTGCCTGTTTCAACATGTCGGGTGTCTGGGGGTTAATGATGCGCCCATTCAATTTTATCCATATCCACACCTTCCTTAAACATCTCCCACAAAGGACTCATATCACGTAATTTCAAAACTGTATCGCCTACAGCTTTGATAGTATAGTCAATTTGATCTTCAGTAGTAAATCTACCTAAACCAAAACGCAATGAACTATGCGCTAAATCATCACCCAAGCCTAATGCTTTTAATACATAACTTGGTTCGAGTGAAGCTGATGTACATGCTGATCCTGAAGAAAGTGCAATGTTTTTATTAAAACCCATCAATAAACCTTCACCTTCTACATACTTAAAAGAAATATTAGATACATGTGGTAAGCGATGTTCTTTGTTTCCGTTCACATATGCTTCTTCTAACTGAACTAAAGCGTTTTCTAATTTGTCGCGCAACTTGCTTAAACGAGCTGCATCGTCGGCCATTTCTAAACGAGCCAATTCGCATGCTTTTCCAAATCCAACAATCCCTGGAACATTCAACGTTCCACTTCTCATACCACGCTCATGTCCGCCACCGTCCATTTGGGCAGTAACTTTTACACGTGGATTTTTTCTACGCACATACAATGCTCCAATTCCTTTAGGGCCATACATTTTATGACCTGTAAAAGCCATAATATCTATCCCATCTTTATTTACATCAACAGGTATTTTACCAACTGCCTGAACTGCATCAGAGAAAAATAAAACGCCGTTTTTCTTAGCCAATGCTGCAATTTCATTAACTGGTTGAATTACACCAATTTCATTATTGGCATACATGATTGCAATTAATATAGTAGTAGGCTTGATTGCTGCTTCTAATTCTTTTAAATCTATTAATCCATCGGCTTTCACCTCCAAATAAGTTACTTCGCCTCCAGAACGCTCAATATGCTTACATGTATCCAATACCGCTTTGTGCTCTGTTGTGCAAGTGATAATATGATTTCCTTTACTGGCATACATTTCAAATACTCCTTTAATGCCTAAATTATCTCCTTCGGTTGCACCTGAAGTAAAAATAATTTCTTTAGGTTCTGCACCAATTAATAGAGCTACTTGCTCACGGGCATAATCAACTGCTTCTTCTGCTTCCCATCCAAATGGATGATTTCTACTAGCGGCATTACCAAAATGTTCGGTAAAATAAGGAATCATGGTCTCCAATACTCTTGGGTCCATTGGAGTGGTAGCATTATTATCTAAGTAAATCGGTAACTTCAACATAAAGAATTGCTTGTTTTATATATTAACGCAAAAGTAGTGGAATAGGTTCTATAAATTTGGGCAGTTTGATAGCTGGAGCTTGTTTTTCCCTAAATCGAAATCATATATATAAATAAATTGCGATGTTAAAAGTAGAACATATTGGTATTGCAGTGAAAGATCTTCAACAATCCATTTCATTATTCGAAAAATTGCTGAATTCGGCGTGCTATAAAACGGAAGTAGTTGAATCTGAAAATGTGAGCACTGCTTTTTTTAAAAAAGGTGAAACAAAAATTGAACTGGTGGCATCAATTCCAGTAGATGGCGGAAAAGAGGGGAAGACTGGGCTCGAGCATTCAACCGGTGTTATCGATAAATTCATCGAAAAAAAGGGGGAAGGATTGCATCATATTGCATTTGACGTAGCAGATATACATGCTGAAATGAAAAGATTGGTAGCGGAAGGCTTTACCCTTTTGAACGAAAACCCTAAAAAAGGCGCCGATAATAAATTGGTTTGCTTTTTACACCCCAAAGGAACCAATGGTGTTTTGATTGAATTGTGTCAGGAGATTTAAAGCTATTCTTGAGGTGCCAAATTGGCTCCACAAGTGATTTCAACTTGAACTTAGTTTTTAATTCTCATTATTCCTCCTAAAACCAATTTTGGTTCTTGGCACTTGTGGAGTAGTTAGTAATTTTTTTAAAGCTTCAAAAATCAATTGAATATTTTTATCATGTGCAGATGCCTTTTTTTCTAGTTGTTCCAATTTCAATAAAATATCTTTATGGGTATGTAACATTTCTCGCAGTTTAATAAAGATTTCTACCAACTTTATGCTTACCTGAACAGCCCTTTCACTCTTTAAAATATTAGCTAACATTAATACGCCATGTTCAGAAAAAACATATGGCAATGAACCTCCTAAGTGTTGTTTTGATGGTATCGCATTTTGCGATACCATAGCATCTGCTTCCTGTTCGGATAATTGGAACATGAAATTTTTAGGGAACCGATTTATATTTCGTTTTACCTGTTCTCTCAATCTAATTAAGGTAGATTGTAGATTTAAAGTCCCAATTTCTCCACTGCAACTTGTGCTGCAATTTGGCTGGCATCTTTTTTATTACCTGCTTTACCTTGTGCAAAAACTTCGCCGTCTAAAACTGCATTCATGGTGAAGATTCGGCGATTGCCTTCTAATTTTTCTTCGGCTAAATCAAATGCAAGTGACTTTCCATTTTTATTAGCCCAACCAATTAATTTATTTTTTAGGTTGATATCAATCAACTCTAAGTCTTCTAAATATAAATGTGGAATAATAATTTGTTTGAGGATCCAAGTTTTGGTTTTATCATATCCCTTATCGAGATAAACCGCTCCTATCAATGCTTCCAGCGTATTGCCAAAAATTTGGCTTCCTTTTAATGCATTGTCGAACTTATTATAAAAAGTTAATTTCCGCAAACCCATTTTTAATGCAATATCATTAAGTTGCTGACGGTTCACCATTTTACTTCGCATCTCCGTTAGAAATCCTTCACCCTTATATGGATAACGTTTAAATAAATAATCTGCAACAATTGCACTCAAAACTGCATCGCCTAGAAATTCTAATCGCTCATTATTTTCATCAGGCGTTTCTTTCACCGATCTATGACTAAGTGCATTGCGGTACAATTGAATATTACTAGGACGTATCCCCAACATATCAATGATCTGCTGATCGAAAGCAGAAGCCGATTTAAACTGAAATAATTTTTTGAAAAATTGCACTATATATGTAAGCTGTTTCTACGCTACGAATTTTTTTACAATCACACAAGCATTGTGTCCGCCAAAACCAAACGTGTTACTCAATGCGGCTCTCACTGTTCTTTGTTGTGCTTTATTAAAAGTAAAATTCAATTTAGGATCCAATGCTGGATCGTCAGTAAAGTGATTAATTGTGGGGGGAACAATATCATGTATTACACTTTGAATACAAGCAATTGCTTCTATCACTCCTGCTGCACCTAAACAATGACCAGTCATTGATTTGGTTGCACTGATATTTAATGAATATGCATGATCACCAAAAACATCTGTAATAGCTTTTGCTTCTGCACCATCTCCTAAAGGAGTAGATGTTCCATGTGTGTTGATATAATCAATTTCGTCTGGACGCATCCCTGCATCTTTTAATGCAGCAATCATTACATTTCTTGCACCTAACCCATCAGGATGAGGAGCTGTTAAATGATAGGCATCAGCAGATGCACCACCTCCAGCTATTTCACAATAAATTTTTGCTCCACGTTTTACGGCATGTTCATATTCTTCTAAAACCACCACTCCTGCTGCTTCTCCCATAACAAATCCATCTCTGTTTTTGTCGTAAGGACGGCTTGCAGTTTGAGGGTCGTCATTTCTTTCGCTCATGGCTTTCATGGCATTGAAACCGCCAACTCCAGCTTCGCAGATAACCGCTTCCGAACCTCCACTAATAATCATATCCGCTTTTCCTAAACGAATGGTATCTGCTGCTGCAATAATTCCATTGGTACTAGATGCACAAGCACTTACCACAGCAAAATTAGGTCCTCTAAAGCCGTGACGCATGGAGATCTGCCCTGCCGCAATATCCAGAATCATTTTTGGAATAAAGAAAGGATTGAAACGAGGTGTTCCATCTCCTTTGGCAAAGTTGATTACTTCTTCTTGAAAAGTTCCTAGACCGCCTATTCCACTTGCAAAAATTACTCCAACTCGATCTTTATTAATGGTTGAATGATCAATTTGAGCATCTAAAACAGCCATATCACTAGCAACCAAAGCCAGCTGTGCAAATCGATCTAATTTACGAGCTTCTTTGCGCTCCATAAATTGAGTAGGATCAAACCCTTTTACTTCACAAGCAAATCTAGTTTTAAATTTACTTGCATCAAATAAAGTGATAGGCGCGGCACCCGGAACTCCATTTAACAACCCATTCCAATAATCATTCAGATTATTGCCAATAGGGGTCAAAGCTCCAATACCTGTAACGACTACTCTTTTCAACTGCATAAAAGGGTCCTGTTAAAAGTGAATCCGCCTTTCGTGGCGTGAAAGCCTCAAGAAGGCGGATTAATTTATTCCTTACTAGATCTTTCTTACTTAGCGTGTTCCTCTAAATAAGCAACTGCCTGTCCAACAGTAGTGATGGTTTCAGCCTGCTCATCAGGAATAGAGATGTTGAATTCTTTTTCGAATTCCATGATTAACTCAACGGTATCTAAAGAATCTGCACCTAGGTCGTTAGTAAATGAAGCTTCGTTTGTTACTTCTGCTTCGTCCACACCTAATTTGTCAACGATAATTTTCTTTACTCTTGTAGCGATGTCTGACATTGTAAAAGTTTTTGATTACTGTCGCAAAAATATACAATTTGGTATATATGCAATGCATTAAGCCATTTTTGTTTCCACACAATGGGCCAATTAGTCTTAAAAACATGAATTAATTGACTTTTTTGAGCTTTTTTTTAAAAATGATGGTTATATTAGACATACCAACTACCCCAATTTCTTGCCAATGGCTTTAAAAATGATTCAATATGGTTCCAAAGAATACCAACAGATGTTAGCGTTGCGCTATCAAATGTTGCGAAAACCTTTGGGTCTAGAGTTTCACTCTGAAGAATTGGAGAAAGAAGCACACAATGTTTTATTGGGCTGTTTTGATGATGAAATTCTAGAAGGTTGTTGTATGTTGGTGGAAACTTCAAAAAAAGAAATTCGTTTAAGGCAAATGGCCGTTTTATCTGGATTACAAGGAAAAGGGATTGGAAGGGTTTTAATGCTTTTTGCAGAAAATGTTGCAAGAGATAGAAGATATCAAAAAATAATCATGCATTCTCGTGTGAGTTCAATTCCATTTTTTGAAAAATTAGGTTACGCTGTTGTGGGTGAACCTTTTATTGAATTAACGATTCAGCATGTTGTGATGGAAAAGGAGTTATGAATTCTTAATTCTTAATTTAAGAAGGCCCCTGAGTTCATGCTTCATCTCTTCCGTCATTCCTTCTTTTGGTACAATAAAAAAAGATTTTGAATCGAAATATAAATGAATAAAATGTGGGCTTTCAAAAAAATGAGTGAATTTTTTCCAACTCCATTCAGTTGATCCTCTTTCGTTTTCTAAACGTATTCCTTCATCATTAAAAAAAATAGTAAAATGATCTTTAAAGGTGGATGCCTTTTTATAAATACTATTAGGCAAGAAATACCAAAAAGTAGCCATCATCATCAACCAAATAAATGATCCCAATAAAAAAGGTTCGGGCCTGATTTTTTTTGTGTAAAACAAAATAGCAGCTACTATAGCAAATACATTAACCAAAATTATTAAAACCCTTAATTCTGGCCTTTGTACAAAATGGTAACGCAAAGCCTGGATTACTTTATTCTTATCATAACTAAAAGCATGTTGCATGCTGCAAAAATATGGTTCTCTTGGCAAAAAGGTTGCAATCGTTTGCAAGAAATTATAAAGCATAATCCTGAAGTACTTCAAAATCATTTCGCTACTTTTAATGCTAATATGAAACTGTTTTTCTGTTGTATATTTTTTATATGCTCAAACATTAATTGCAAAGCATCAGACATGGATATTCTTACAGTATCGCAAAAATTATTATACGGAGTAAAGACCAGTCAACCAATCGATTCCTTAGTTC
The DNA here is from genome assembly GCA_031422175.1 of Sphingobacteriia bacterium. Taxonomy (GTDB): domain Bacteria; phylum Bacteroidota; class Bacteroidia; order Chitinophagales; family Chitinophagaceae; genus Sediminibacterium. The sequence goes on from JANOQC010000021.1 coordinate 7,945, forward strand.
ATCAGCTAGGCTCTATATCGGAGAATGAATTGACTACAGAATTAAATACAGACATAGCAAAAAAAACTTTTTGGATCAATATTTATAATGCATTCACACAAATATTATTAACAACTAATCCAACAAAATATAAAAAAAGAAGTGCCTTTTTTGGAAAGAAACAAATAATTATTGCAGGAAAGCATCTGAGTTTAGATGATATAGAACATGGCATTTTAAGAAGGTCGAAAAATAAATTGAGCCTTGGATATTTTAATACCTTATTTCCCAATAATTTCGAAAAACAGCATCGAGTAGACTCAGTAGATTACAGAATACATTTCGCACTCAACTGTGGTGCTAAAAGTTGTCCGCCTATTGCATTTTATACTACAGAAAAATTAGATCAACAATTAAATACGGCTACTAAGGTTTATTTACAAGGAGAATCTATTTGGAACGATATTACCAAAAAGATCTATCTACCCAAAATGATGAGTTGGTTCAGAGCAGATTTTGGTGGGAAAAAGGGCATGAAAACGTTAATTGATCAATATGCATTAGCCCCATCAACCAATAAAATAATCATTCGTTTTAAGGATTATGATTGGTCTTTATTTTTAGCACAATACCAACCCTACTAAACAAAAAATCCGGCGCCCCATTTAAGAACGCCGGATATTAGTAAAACATATTTTATTTAATCAGTTCGAAAAACCTTTTCTGGAATACCAAGAACTGGTCTTCTAAAACTGTAATCCCTTTTTCTTGACTAGCCGAGAGTGGTTCTAATCCTGTAGCAACATTTACATATAAATCACTAACCCTTCTCCTGTATTTAAATTCGTCAAAGAAAATAGATTTTCTATTTAACTCTACTATCTCTCTTTTAAATGAATCTAATTTTGCTAATTTTTCTTTAGTTGCTATTGATGAAGTATCTCCTTTTGAAATTAATTGCACAGTTTTATTTAAAGAATCAATTACTTTATATAGTTGCTCCTGTAAATTGTATAAACGCATACTTTGTTTATTCAATAAATTGATGGAAGCTGCATCCAATCCCTTTGTAGGATTAGCTTCAATTTGAATATTTTGCACATATTCTTTTCCATCAGTTTTTACAACCACTTTGTATTTTCCGATATCTACTTTTGGCCCAATTACAGAAGATGATAATACAGATGATTGGGCTATATATCCTCCTTGAGCAACTTTAGGAGCATTAATGGTAAGATC
>JANOQC010000022.1:0-34838 GCA_031422175.1 Sphingobacteriia bacterium
TGGCAGTTGGGAAAAAGGCTTTGATGATGCACGAAAAAACACATGAAAGCATCAAAACAATTCGTCCATTAAAAGATGGTGTAATTGCTGACTTTAATGCTGCAGAATTAATGATTCGGGAACTCATGAAAATGATTTATCCTAAAAAACCATTATTCCCTCCTAGTTGGAGAATGGTTATTTGTATTCCTTCCTCAATAACAGAAGTTGAAAAACGTGCGGTAAGGGATAGTGCAGAACAAGCCGGCGCAAAAGAAGTGTATATGATTCATGAACCAATGGCCGCCGCTCTTGGTATTGGAATTGATGTGGAAGAACCAGTTGGTAATATGATAATAGACATTGGTGGTGGAACAACTGGTATTACAGTTATTGCATTAGCAGGAATTGTTTGCGATCAAAGTATACGTATTGCTGGTGATGAATTTACTGCAGATATTATGGAGTCATTAAGAAGATACCATAGTCTATTAATTGGCGAACGTACTGCAGAACAAATTAAAATAAATGTTGGAGCTGCAATGAAAGATTTAGACAGTCCCCCTGAAGACATGCCTGTGAATGGTAGAGATTTGGTTACAGGAATTCCTAAACAAATTATGGTAAGCTATCAAGAAATTGCTGAAGCTTTGGATAAAAGTATTTTTAAAATTGAAGAAGCAATTTTAAAGGCACTTGAAACAACTCCTCCCGAATTGGCTGCTGATATTTACAGAAGAGGTTTATATCTTACAGGTGGCGGTGCTCTATTAAGAGGGCTGGATAAGCGTTTGAGTGCAAAAATAAAATTACCAGTTCATGTTGCAGATGACCCTTTGAAAAGTGTTGTAAGAGGTACCGGACTTGCGCTTAAGAGTTATCAACGTTTTCCATTCATAATGAGATAGTTTATTAGTTAGCTGCATTGAAAAATATTTTTCTATTCATACGGCAATACTTTAATTTAATCAGTTTTCTACTGTTGCAGGTAGTTTCGATTGTGCTATTGTCTTCTTCCAGCAAAACACATGAAACCTTTTTTGCTGGAGCAGCAAATGAAGTCACCGGAAAAATAAATAGTAGGTATAGTAATTTAAGAAGCTACTTTTTTTTACAAGAAACCAATAGAATACTTGCATTAGAAAATGCAACTTTAAGAAATGCCTTGCCTGCTAATTTTCAAATACCCGATAGCCGCTTTTTAAATGTAGCAGATTCGATTTTAAAAGACAGTTTAGGCAGGATAAGGAAATATACTTTTTTGCCTGCTAAAGTAATTGGCAACACGTATGTTTTACAAAATAATTACTTGATGTTGGAAAGAGGAAGTTTACAGGGAATCAAAAAAGGAATGTCGGTAATTGGCCCATCAGGAATTATAGGAGTGGTTGTAGAAACAACAGATAATATTAGTAAAGTAATGAGCTTATTACACAGAAGTAGCAAAGTAAGTGCTATGCTAAAAAAAGACAACTCAGCTGGTAGTATAGAATGGGATGGTGCAGATCCTAGCTACTTAATTTTAAAAAATGTTTCGAAAAGTGCCAAAATAATTAAAGGCGACTCCGTATTAACAAGTAATTATTCTGCCAACTTTCCTTCCCATTTATTAATAGGAACTGTTGCATCAATTATGGCAGATCCATCTTCTAATTTTTATACGATCAAGATAAAAACGGCCACCAATTTTTATACTATTCAGTTTGTTGATGTTATTGAAAATGCTAGATACAATGAACAGTTTAATTTAGAAAACAGCGGAAAAAATCAATGAGTACCCTAATTAAAAATCTGCTCCGTTTCATCCTTTTTATTGGAATTCAAGTATTTATCTTGAATCAGATACCGCCATTACATCAGTTTATTGTTCCTTATCTGTATTTTCTGTACATTCTTTGGTTGCCTTTTAATTTGGGGCGGTTTCCCCTACTCATTATTGCCTTTACGTTTGGGTTATCAGTAGATTATTTCACAGGAACTATGGGCTTACATGCAGCAGCATGTGTATTGATTGCCTATATCAGGCCATTTTTAATAAACTTATTAATTCCTCAAGAAACGAATGAACAAAGCTATGTTGAACCAAGTTTTAGTAGTATGGGATGGGCCCCATATGGATTGTACGTTGGGCTCTTAACCTTTCTTCATCATTTCTACCTTGTATTTTTGGAATGGCTTCAATTTGGAGATTTTATATATTTTTTAGGAAAAGTATCTGCTACAACTGGCATAAGTCTATTACTGATTTTTATAACTGAAATGTTGTTCAGTAGAAATGCCAAGTTTCGCACAAACAAATAAACTTAAATCATACTTTTGATAAGGGGTCTAAAAAAGCACTTCGCTAATTATGTCGGTATTTAATCAGAGCAGAGGTAAAATCATTCAAATTATATTTGCGGTAGTTTTTCTGATTATTACTTTCCAGTTAATCAACCTACAGATTTTTTCATCTAAATATAAATTGGCAGCAGAAAATAATGCTATTTTCAGAAAGATTGTATACCCTGATAGAGGAATCATTTTTGATAGAAAGAAAAAAGCGTTATTAGAAAATATAATTAGTTACGATTTAATGGTAACGCCTGCAGAAACAAAAGGAACTGATACAGCATCATTATGCCAATTATTAGGTATCGACACTGCTGAGTACAAAAAAAGAATTAAAGAAGCAATTTTTAAAAATACGCGTGTAAAGCCTAGTATTTTTGAACCCTTGCTTGGCCCTGATTTATTTGCAAAATTGAACGAGAATATGTACAAATTTCCTGGATTTGTATTAAGCGAAAGATCGGTTCGAACCTACCCTTATAATACTGCTGGCCAACTATTAGGTTATATAGCTGAAGTAGATACCGCTTACTTGAGAAAGTATAAAGAAGATGGATATGAAATGGGAGATTATGCAGGGATGAACGGATTAGAAAAAACTTATGAAAAAGTTTTAATGGGTCAAAGAGGTATCAAACGATTTATCAGAGATAACAAAAGCAGAATACAGGGGTCTTATGAAGATGGACTTTTCGATACGATAGCCATCGCAGGAAAAAATTTGTATACGAGCATTGATGTAGAAGTTCAACAACTTGCAGAAAAATTATTACAAAATAAAATTGGCAGTGCAGTTGCCATCAATCCAAAAACTGGTGGAATAATTGCGATGGTTTCCAGCCCTTCTTATAACCCCAATGTACTTACTGGAAATCAACGTAGAAAAAATTGGGGAAGAATGATTATGGATACTGCTAAGCCTATGTACAACAGGGCTATAAAAGGCCAATACCCTCCAGGATCCACCTTTAAACCTCTTGGTGCATTGGTAGCTTTAGACGAAGGATTAATCACACCATCGTATGGAGTTACCTGTTATGGAGGATATGGAGGATGCAATGGAGTGTATGTAAGATGTGAACATAAGAATCCAGGGCATGCGGGAAATTTAAGATTGGCATTAGCCAATTCTTGTAATTCCTATTTTTCAGATGTTTTCAGAAAAGCCATTGATAATAAAAAATATGGCAATACTATTCAAGGATATTTGAAATGGAAAGAATACATGAATGCTTTTGGATTAGGTAGAACTTTAGAAGTAGACTTACCCAGCGAAGACAAAGCAAATATACCCGATACAAGTAAATACAATAAATTTTTTGGTGGTGCTAGAAGATGGAATAGCTGCAGTGTTTTAACCTTAGGAATTGGACAAGATAAAATGACCGCTACCCCTGTTCAAATGGCCAACCTTATGTGCATTATTGCAAACAAAGGATTTTACTTTGCTCCACACTTTGTTGATAGTATAGAAAATGAATCGGAAACAGATACAGCTATGTTGGGCAAATATAGAAGGCAACATATTGTTACACATATTTCTGATAGTTCTTACAAAGCAGTTCATGATGGCATGCATGATGTTACATTGTATGGTACAGCTTCTGCTATAAAAATTCCTGGTCAAGAATATTGTGCTAAAACAGGAACAGCTCAAAATCCACATGGAAAAAATCACTCATTGTTTGTGGCATTTGCTCCAAAAAATAATCCAACAATTGCCATAGCAGTTGTTGTAGAAAATGGAGGATATGGATCGGTTGCAGCTGGCCCTATTGCAGGATTTATGATGGAGAAATACTTAAATGATACCATTAGCGCAGCTGGTTTGGTTGAAGTTGAAAGAGTGGCAAAAATAAATTTAATTCCAGCGGCAATCAAAAGATGGTATTACAAAAAGGATTCCACACGTTTGGCTAAAATAGCTATTGAAGAAGCCGCAGCAAAAGCAGAAATAAATGACGAAAATAATAAGCCAATCACAGAAGCAACTTTAGAGAATAACTCAGTTCCTATAGGAGATAAAAATGCCGTTCCTAAAATAAAAAATACTCCGTCTTTAATATTAAATGAGGATAAAAAGAAAAGAAGATCCAGCGGTAAACCATGAATAGACAAAAAAATATATCACAAGGAGTAGACTTTACCATTATTTGGCTATACGGTATATTGATTGCTATAGGAATCTTATGCATTTTTATGATTGAGTATAGAACAGATACCAATTGGGCGCAGACATTTTTAAATGGTAAAACCAATTACAGCAAACAACTTATTTTTGCTGGCGTTTGTATTGTTATTGCAACATTAATTTTGTTAACCGATAGTAAATTATTTACAGCTTTTGCCAATTTATTTTATGCGTTTGGCATTTTACTCATGTTGGCCACTTTTGTAATAGGCAAAAACATCAATGGATCAAAAAGTTGGATACCCTTAGGAGGGGGCTTTAACTTACAACCTGTTGAAATATGTAAAATATTTACAGCATTGGCATTGGCAAAGTTTTTATCTCGCCAAGAAACAGATTTTAGTAAACTTAAATCGCAAATTATAGCTGGGATTATTTGTTTATTACCTGCAGTCATTTCAGTTGCACAACACGAAGCGGGTATGGCATTGGTATATTTTAGTTTTTTTTTAGTAATGTTTAGAGAAGGGCTTTCACCAATCGTTTTAATCATTGGCTTTTCTTTTGTTGCTTTGATTGTTTCAACATTATTAATTGAACCAAATACATTAGCGATTGCACTTTCAGCTGCTGCAATTTTGTGTATTTACTCGTTTAGAAAAATAATTAAAAAAAGCAAAGGACTGCTATACCTCATTTTGATCATTTGGTTTACAAGTGTAGGCATTCAGCGTTTCGCAGTTCCTTTCATATTTAACAACGTATTGGAATGCTATCAAAGTGCAAGGGTTTACAGTGCATTTGGAAAAGATTATGATTGTAATTTAAATCAACGATCTGCTAAGAAATTTGAAAAAGCTGCACGCAAACCAGACGATTATAATGTTCGACAAAGTAAAATCGCTATTGGTTCGGGAGGATTTTGGGGAAGAGGTTTTTTAAAAGGTACCCAAACCAGGGGGAAATATGTACCAGCACAACACACAGATTTTATTTTTGCATCTTTGGCAGAAGCTTTTGGATTTGTGGGATGTTTTGTTTTTTTAGCTCTTTATTTATTGCTTTTATTTAGAATCATCATGCTTGCAGAAAGACAAAGAAGTGCTTTCAGCAGAGTATATGCGTATAGTGTTGCTAGTATTATTTTCTTTCATATTGCTTTTAATATTTGCATGACTATTGGGTTGTTTCCATCACCCGGAGTAACGCTTCCATTGATAAGCTATGGAGGATCGTCGTTGGTTTCGTTTACTATGCTACTATTTATACTTCTCAGACTTGATGCTGATCGTCAAATGGTATTGCGTTAAATTAAAGTCATGAAAATTATTCCATTATCCGAAGGGAGTTTTACTATAGATAAAACAAAAGTTTTTGTTCCATTTGATGCTCAAAATGAAGTTTTAAATAATAGACCAATAGGTAGTTTATTGGTAGAGATTCAGCCGTTTATTGTAATCACTTCTAAAGATGTTATTTTAATAGATACCGGATTAGGATATAATTTATCAAATGGCCAGCCTCAACTATATAGTAATCTAGAAAAAGCAGGAATAAATCCATCTCAGGTTACAAAAGTATTAATGAGTCATTTACACAAAGACCATGCAGGTGGAATTACCACTAAAAATTTGATAAATGGAGAACAGTTTATTGCATTTCCATATGCAACTTATTATGTACAAAGCAGAGAATTTGAATTTGCAATGGGAATAGGCTCGGCTTCTTATATTAAAGAAGACATTGCCATTTTATCGGAGTTCAGCAAAGTGGAATGGCTGGAGGATGATATGGGGTATATCGATGATTATATACAATATGAACTAACTGGAGCACATAGTAAATATCATCAAGTATTTTGGATTAGAGAAGACAACGAAACCATTTTCTTTGGAGGTGACGACGCACCTCAATTACAACAAATGAAAAGTAGGTTTGTGGCCAAATATGATTTTGATGGGAAGAAATGTATGGAGCTTAGAAGGCAATGGTGGGAAAAAGGGAATACCGAACAATGGAAATTTTTATTCTATCACGATATTGCTTCACCATTATTTCAACATATTTAATTATTGTTTTTTACAGGAGGTTGATCAACTCTTTTTTTAAAGTTTGGATTATTCGACTTTCTATTCAGTAATTCTTTGCGTAATTCATTATTAAAATCTTTTTCTGACTTAAACAATTTATTCACTCTCTCCTCACTATCCAAGATTTTCTTAAAATCTGTACTATACCTTTTTCTAATGTTTAATGCTTTTTCTTCAAAAGCCAGTTCATTGTCTAAATTATCTCTTCTGGTTTTCTTAAGTTCTTCGAAATAAATATTATGAACAGGCCAGAATCTCTGAGCTTCTTCTGGTGTTAAATTTAACTGACGAGTTATATAGGCAACTTTTAAGGCCTCAATATTGTTTTTATTGAGCTGCCTTTCTTGTTTGTTTTGAGCATTGGAAACAAGTACTCCAAAACAAAAAACCACAATGATTAATACAATTTTTTTCATATAATAATTTTTAACTTCCTCTATGATTAACACTTTCACTACCAACTTCTTTTAAATATGCTTTTAATTCTTCATCAGAAATTTGCTGAAAATTATCTTGATTATTAATTCCTGCTTCATCGGGTATTGTTAATTGCTCAGTTCCAGATAATGATAATGTGTTATTTAAATAATTTAGTAACTCATCATCAGATACTTTATTCAGTGCTGCAGGCACGTCTATTTTACTATAATATTCAAAATCAAATGAGTTAGATTGTTTTTTATTGAAAACAAATCCGGCAGTAATTAAAACACCTGCTATGATTGCAGCTGAAGCATAGCTTATCCATTTTCGCACTACCCTCAATTGAATAATTTTCGCTACTTGCTTTTCAGAACCTATTTGAAACTCATTAAAAAATGAATCAGGTACCGCTTGAATTGGTTTCTTTGAGATTTGATTGAGTAATGGTGCAATTGCTTCCATCTCCAACTCAACTGATAAAGGTGATTCGTTTACTATTTTAAATAAATCAACGGAAAATGAATCAAAATAGCCATCAGGAACAGACTGAGGCATACTTTTAGTGATGTCCGCTAAAATGGGACTAATCATCTTCAATGCTGCTTTTATGTCTAATCTTCCATTCATGTCTTTTTTAGACTAGAATAGTAAACCAAGGTTTAACTATTTATTATAAAATCTTCAATTTTTTTGGCAGCATGATGATAACTGGCCTTCAAAGCCCCTACACTGGTATCTAAAACACCACTCATTTCTTCGTACGGCATTTCATCAAAATATCGAAGATTAAATACCAGTTTTTGTTTTTCTGGTAGATGCTGAATGGCTACTTGTAGTTTCCATTCTAATTTATTGGCATCGAAATGAGGATCAGCTTTTACTTTATTGCCTAAATCTGTGGCAATTTCATCAAATTGAACAGCTGATTTTCGTTTCAATTGTTCCAAAAAACTTAAACTTTCATTCGTTGCAATTCTATACAACCAAGTATACAATTGACTATCTTCTCTAAAATTTTCCAACCCCTTCCACACTTTAATAAACGTGTTTTGCAATACATCATTGGCATCTTCATGTTCTACAACAATTCTTCGAATATGCCAATACAATTTTTCTTGGTATTTTTTTACCAATAATGTATACGCTGCATCTTTGGTAGCCGCTGATTTAAATTGTACAACTAATTCTTGGTCATTGGATAACATGAAGGAATGTTAGTTGATAATTAGATGTTATAAATAGCCAATGGTTTAATAAGCTCTACCGATTGTATCACATACTGCTTTTAATAAAGAAAGTCCATCAGTTCTGTCTTGTCCTTTTTCCCACATCATAATGCCATTGGCCATCGATTGGGCTAATTTTGCTTTTCTTTTTACAGTAGGTATTCCATTATAATAAATGGTATAATTGGAAAATCCACCCGCACTAACTACTGCCGAATCTGATAAAGCACTTCCAGAACCACTTGTAATGGTATTGAATGTTAATACTGTTCCGGTTTGTGTAATACCACTGGGTCTTCCATAAGCCGGAATGCCCAAAACAGCTTTAGCTGCAGGCATTCCTCTTGTATTGATCCAATAATTTAAACTAGTTTGTGCTAATGATAAATCGCTATGATGTTTAAACGGAACGGTAGTGCTAAAATCATCATAAGCCATAATATTAAAAAAATCAACTGTATTATTGCTCCATAAACTACTATTAATAGCATCTCTAATTACGCCTGCATATTTTCCAGCGGTAATGGCAGCAGATAAATAATACTTAGCCCCTGTATGACAACTATCACTTAACTCTTTCATAAATGCTGCATAAGTAATATCAGTTCCATCATCAGTTCTTGGAAATTCCCAATCCACATCTACCCCATCCAATCCATTGGTTCTTACCACTTGCATAATTGCTTTTACAAAATTATTTCGTCCGGTAGAAGTAGTAGCCATATTTTTAAAATCAGCAGCAATACCAGAAATACTAATGAATACTTTTGCATTATTTACTTTTGCTTTTGCAGCAACAGCAGTTAAAACGGAAGGATTTGCAACCGTCAAACCACCAGTTGCTGTTACATTGGCAAAAGCATAATTTACCACATTGCACATCCTAAATTTTTGGTCTGTTATTGTTGCAGGGTCTCTATAACTTGGGAAATATCCAACCACATAAAATCCAAAAGGCGATGGTGGAGTAATGACAACTCCACCTGTAGGAGGAGGAATAACAGGCGGTACCGTTGGAGTTGTAGTTTGATCTTTCTTACTACAAGCAACAATAAAAATGATTATTCCTAGAATTAGTAAGTACTTACATCTTGTTGATAAAATATTCATGATTACAAAATAAGTATTAATTATAGCAAACCTAATGGATTTAAACGAAGTTTTAAGATCGTTTAAAATACAGTAAATTGGGGGAGAATTTAGACTATGCCTAATCAATCGAATATTCAATCTTTTCGTCAAAATGTAACTGATAAGTACACTATTTACAATAGCCTATTTGCAGCACTTCCATTCTCAGGAATTGCCAATGTGGGTGCACTATTACCCATTTTATTACAAGCTTGTGTTGATGGTTATCAAGAAGGTAAAAATCCAATGGAGATTATCGACCATTTTTTTAGTCAGCATACCAATGTGACAACTGAAACAGACAAAATAGCAAGATTATTTAAATTTGTACAATATATAGAACGTCAGGTAGTATTGTTTGATTCTATTGAAGATGCAGCATTTAGCTCAGTCAACAATATTAATGGATCTGGAAGTTTAAAAGCATTGTTCAATGAAGCATACTTTGCGGGAAAGGTTCCAGAATTAAAAGAGAAATTACGTCATTTTAAAGTAAGGGTTGTTCTTACTGCTCATCCAACTCAATTCTATCCAGGAAGTGTGCTTGGGATTATTCACGACTTAGGTGAGTCCATTGCAAAAAATGAGTTTCAAACCATTAATTTATTCATACAACAATTAGGCATTACCCCATTTTTCAATAAAAAGCAACCTACTCCATTAGATGAAGCCATTAACCTAATGTGGTATTTAGAAAATGTTTTATACCATTCCATTGGCAATATTTACAATTTTATTCAAAGAGATATTTTTGATGGAAATCTTGAAAATAATAATTCATTTATTGAATTGGGTTTTTGGCCAGGTGGAGATAGAGATGGAAATCCTTTTGTAGATGCTGCAACAACATTAAAAGTAGCCGAAGCACTTCGCAGTGCAATAATTGTTTGCTATTATAGAGATATTAGAAAACTCAAAAGAAAACTCACTTTCTCTGAAGTAGATATTTTAATAAATGAATTAGAAGCTCAATTATACGAAAATGTGTTTCGACCTAAAGAAAGCAAACGAATACATCAAATAGAACTATTACAGAAATTAGGGAAAATAAAAACCATTATCCAAGAGCAACACCATGGCTTGTATATTTCGAGGGTTGATGGTTTAATTAATAAAGTGAACATATTCGGCACTTGGTTTGCTGCTTTAGATATTCGTCAAGACAGTAGGATTCATACAAAAGTGTTGGCAGATATTGATCAAGCATATCTGAAAAAAACGGGGAATGGTATTTTACCAATCGATTATGAAAAGCTTGGTGAAAAAGAAAAAATAAATTCATTAAGTAGTGTAAACCAAGTTATCGAAATTTCGGATTTATCAGAACAAATTTCAAAAGACACCATTGAAAGTATCTATGCCATTCATACTATCCAACAAATTAATGGAGAGGCCGGTTGTCATAGATATATTATTAGCAATTGTAGAACTGCATTAAATGTTATTGAAGTATTTACCTTATTTCGTTTATGTGGTTGGGTTACTTCTCAACTTTCTGTAGATATAGTTCCTCTTTTTGAAACTATCGATGATTTAAAAGTTGCCGAAACAATCATGGAGTTTCTGTACAATTTGCCAATTTATAAAAATCACTTAAAACAAAGAAATCAACAGCAAACGATTATGTTAGGCTTCAGTGATGGCACTAAAGACGGGGGCTATTTACAAGCTAATTGGAGCATTTATACTGCAAAAGAACAGCTCACTGCTATTTCACAAAAAAACAATATCAAAGTTAAATTTTTTGATGGCCGCGGAGGACCTCCTTCACGTGGAGGAGGAAAGACCAATAAGTTTTATGCTTCATTGGGCAATAATATTGAAAACGAAGAAATACAATTAACCGTTCAAGGTCAAACAATAACTTCCAATTTTGGAACGATTCAATCATCGCAATATAATTTAGAGCAATTACTCAGTGCTGGCATTAGTAATACAATTTTTGCAGAAAACAGAAAACAATTATCTATCCCCGAAAGAAGTATGCTAGAAGAATTGGGTAGTTTTAGCTACAAAGTATACCAGTCTTTCAAAGCAGATCCACAATTTCTTCCTTATATGCAACAATATAGTCCGTTGAATTATTACAGCAAATCAAATATTGCAAGTAGACCAGGCAAAAGAGGGAGCTCTAATCAATTGAAATTTGAAGACTTAAGAGCCATCCCATTTGTAGGGAGTTGGAGTCAGTTAAAACAAAATGTTCCAGGATATTTTGGAGTAGGATCTGCATTGGCAAAAATGAAAGAAGATGGAAGGTGGCCAGCCGTAAAAGCACTATTTAATAGTTCTCCTTTTTTTAGAACATTAATAGATAATAGTATGATGAGTATGTTAAAGTCTTTCTTTCCATTAACAGCTTTTGTAAAAGATGATCCAAAATATGGAGCAGTTTGGACAATGATTAAAAAAGAATATGACCTGACTGAAGAATTGGTTTTGGATTTAGCTGGCAATAAAGAGCTCATGCAAGCAGATAAAACAGGCAGAGCTTCAATTCTGATGCGCGATAAAATTGTATTGCCATTATTAACCATTCAACAATATGCATTGAATCAGTTACACAATAATATACTGGATGAGGGAACTCGCAAGACTTATGAAAAACTAGTTACAAGGTCAATGTTTGGAATTATTAATGCGGCGAGGAATTCGGCTTAATTATTCATCTTTCCATTTCCAAAGATGAATACAGGCATATGTTCTGTAAGGACTCCATTTAGAAGACAATCGGAGCATTTTTGCTTTCAACATTTTTTTATCTGTAGCATCTAGTTTATAGAGTTTGCATATTGCTTGTTGTATACCTAAATCATCCACTGCAAAAACATCTTCTCTTTCTAAACTAAACATCAATAACATTTCAACTGTCCACTGACCTACCCCTTTTATTTGCACCAATAAATCGATAATCGAATCATTATCCATTTTTGCTAATTTTTTATCATTGATAGCATGATCAATGCAAAATGCAGCTACATTTTTAATGTAGCCAACTTTGTTATTGCTTAACCCAATAGCCCTTAATATTTCAAAAGGAGTATCCAAAACTTGTTGGGGTTTTGGTTCTTTACCATTATAAATTTCTAGGAATCGCTTAAAGATAACTGCAGATACTTTTGTGCTCAATTGCTGGCTCATGATACTTGCCATTAATCGAATGGGAATATTTTTTCTGCACTTTAACTCATGTATTTCACTACCAAGTATAGAAGCTAATTTTTTATCTTTTTGCAAATGTTCAATATAATTCATTGCGTTAAATTACTTAATTTTTCATCTATCTTTATAGCCTTATTCATTCATATTTCATATCTCTTAATTCTTATCTATGAAATCAGTCATTCTCTTTTTACTACTAAGCATTTTTAGCAATGCAAATGCCCAAAATCCTGAACAACAAATAAGGTCCATTCTAGCAGAACAAACCAAATACTGGAATAAAGGTGATCTAGTCAATTTCATGAAAGGATATTGGAATAGTGATAGTTTATTATTTGTAGGAAAAAATGGCCCATCATACGGATATGCTGCTGCTTTGAAAAACTACCAAAAAGGATATCCCGACACAGCAAGTATGGGCAAATTGGCTTTTACCATTATTCAGGTTAAACCCATTGCAAATGACACTTGGTTTGTTTTAGGCAAATGGGCATTAACACGGTCAATTGGAAATATTAGTGGCCATTATACCTTGATTTTTAAAAAAATAAAAGGAGAATGGGTAATAGTGGTAGACCATAGTAGTTAGAAAATTAAATTATCTGAAATCTTAAAGCTACCTTGTAATAAATATCCAAATTATCTACTCATATAGTATAAAATAAATTTATGATACTTATCATTTTAGGCTTGATTGTATTGGTTATCTCTTTTTTATTAAATAAACAAAGAGAAGAATTTCAAAAATTAGCAAAAGGAATTCGCATTGCGGGATTAGCAATTATTATTTTAGGGTTTTTAACTTCCTGTATCAAGCAAATTGATGCTGGGCAAATAGGTGTTAAATCGTTATTTGGTAAAATTGATAATGATATTTTAAACAGTGGGTTGAATTTAATCAACCCTCTGGTAGATGTAAAAACGGTGGATGTGAAAACCTTGAACTATACCATGAGTGGTGTTCATGATGAAGGCGATAAAGAAGGAGATGATGCCATCCGTGTGCTTACTGCAGACGGGCTAGAAGTAGTAATAGACTTAACTGTTTTGTATCGTGTAACAAGTAGCGAAGCTCCCCGATTAATTCGTGAAACTGGTTTGGATTACAGAGATAAAATTGTAAGACCGCTCACAAGAACAAAGATTCGCGATAATGCTGTATACTTCACTGCAATTGATTTGTACTCTACCAAGCGAGATTTATTTCAAGGCAAAATTTTCAAAAGTATTGATGAGGATTTTAAAAAAAGAGGATTGATTTTAGAACAGTTATTGGTAAGGAATATTACCCTTCCACAAAACGTAAAAGGATCGATTGAAGATAAAATAAAAGCAGAACAAGATGCACAAAAAATGGAGTTCGTATTACAAAAAGAAAAGCAAGAAGCAGAGCGAAAAAGAGTAGAAGCACAAGGTATTGCAGATTATCAAAAAATCATTAGTGCTGGCTTAGGCGACAGGCAATTGCAATACGAACAAATTCAAGTGATGAAAGCGCTGGTTACTTCAACAAATTCTAAAGTAATTGTTTTGGGTAAAGGAAATACGCCAGTTATTTTAGACACCAAGGATGGTAAAAACTAAAAATCCTCAAACTCTATAGGCTTACTCCATAAGCGAATAACCCACCATAAGAAGAGGGTAAGACTAACTATAAACCAAATATAAAAAACAATATTTCCGGTAGTAATACGCTCATGGATAAAAGCATAATCATGCATTATACCCATTGTAGAATTAATTGCCATCCACAGTAAGCCAACTGCAATGGTATTTAAAATTCTAATTAAGTATTCTCTAACGCCTGGTTCCAAAATGATTATAAATAATTAAATATTACAAAAAAATAGTCTTTTTGTTTACTAAAATGTTGGTTTAATCAAAGCTTTGGTTGCTTGCGGCTGCTAATTTTAAAATACGGTCAAATTGAGCAGGGGTAAGATCGTTGTAGAAATAATAGATGGGATCCACCCGGACTCCATTCCTATGTACTTCATAATGCAAATGAGGCCCAGTACTTTTACCTGTGCTACCAATATATCCTATCACTTCCCCTCGTTTTACCCTTTGACCAATACGCGCTTTAATCTTATACATGTGAGAATAAGTGGTTTCATATCCAAAACCATGGTTAATTAAAACTCTATTGCCATATCCTCCAGTATTAAAGCCAGCATCTCTTACTAATCCATCTGCAGTAGCATAAATTGGAGTGCCTGAAGATGCAGAAAAATCAAGCCCTGCATGCAGTCTTTTGTCTTTGTAAATAGGATCTATTCGATATCCAAATCCTGAAGCAATACGGTCTAGTTTTTTATTACTCACGGGTTGAATAGATGGAATAGCCGCTAATAATTTTTCTTTATTTTTAACCAGATTGCCAATTTCAGTAAAGGATTTTGCTTGATAAGCCAGCCTTAATGAAAGATTATTCAATTGATTGGCCATGCTATTAACCAACTCCGTTTCTCCTAAACTTTGAACCAGCTTTACTTCCTTTTTAATTTCCTGGTCTTTTATGCGTGCACTATCAGGTATAGGGGAAGACTCAAAAATTGATCGATACACAGTATTATCTCTATTCTCAATTTCATCCATGAGGAGTTCTAATTGTTTAACCCTTTCTTCTAAAACACTGTAATTCTGTTTTAAATCATCATTTTGCTGACGTAGGTATTTTTCTTTTGGTGAATCTATGTATTGGAAAGTGATGGCAAAAATGACAATTCCGGTAACAATAGATGCTGCTATATATCCAATTACCTGCAATAAACGCACCCTAAGAGGAGTTGCCAGCTTCTCATAGCGCATGGTGTGGGTATTAAAGAAGTATTTTACTTTTTTCATTCTGTATCAATCGTGGGGCAAAGTTGCTAAATCCTTACCTTTGCAATCCCTTGAAATACTAACAAATATAGTTTCTACAGCCTAAATGGGCTATAAAAAGTAATCAATAATGACGAGTGCTGAAATTCGCCAACAATTTTTAGATTTTTTTGCTTCAAAAAAGCACCAAATTGTTGCGTCTGCCCCAATTGTGGTAAAGAACGACCCTACCCTTTTATTTACCAATGCAGGTATGAATCAATTCAAAGACTATTTTTTAGGCAATAAAAAGCCAGAATTTAGTAGAATTGCAGATACCCAAAAATGCTTGCGTGTAAGTGGCAAACACAACGACTTAGAAGAAGTTGGTGTTGATACCTATCACCATACTATGTTTGAAATGTTGGGTAACTGGAGCTTTGGAGACTATTTTAAATCGGAAGCCATTGCTTGGAGTTGGGAACTTTTAACAGAAGTGTACAAATTAGATAAAGATAGATTGTATGTAACTGTATTTGAGGGAGATGAAAAAGAAGGGTTACCGCCTTCAACAATTGCGTTAACAGAATGGAAAAAATTAATTGCAGAAGACCATATAGTTTTTGGTAATAAAAAAGATAATTTCTGGGAAATGGGTGATACTGGGCCTTGTGGACCCTGTACTGAAATTCATGTTGATTGCAGAACCAATGAAGAAAGAAAATTAATTGCAGGAAGCACATTGGTGAACAAAGACCATCCGCAAGTAATAGAAATTTGGAACAATGTATTCATGCAATACAACCGGTTAAAAGAAGGCAAATTAGTTCCATTACCTGCAAGACATGTTGATACTGGAATGGGCTTTGAACGTTTAGTAAGGGTAATACAAGGCAAGCAAAGTAATTATGATACAGATGTTTTTATAGGAACCATTGAAGCCACCGAAAAAATAACTGGTAAAAAATATGACCAAAGTGATAGTAAAGAAGGGGTTGCTTTTCGTGTATTAGCCGATCATATTCGTGCAATTGCATTTACAATTGCTGATGCACAATTACCTGCTAATACCGGAGCTGGATATGTGATTAGAAGAATATTAAGAAGAGCTGTAAGGTATTATTATACTTATTTGGATTATAAGCAACCATTATTATTTCAATTAATACCAATTATTGCAGAACAATTTAAAACGGTGTTTCCCGAATTATCCAAGCAACAAGATTTTGTAACAAAAGTAGTAAAAGAAGAAGAAGATGCTTTTTTAAGAACTTTAGATAAGGGTTTGAAAAGAATGGATGATATTATCAAACAAACCGACAATGAGGTGATCGACGGGAAAGCAGCATTTGAATTGTTTGATACATTTGGTTTCCCTGCAGATTTAACTAGGTTGATTGCCAATGAAAATAATTTAACGATAGATGAAGTAGGCTTTGAAACAGAAATGCAACAACAAAAAAATAGAAGCAGAGCCGCTTCTATTTTGGATACCGAAGATTGGATTTTGGTGAGTGATGAACTCGGCGAAGGGTTTGTAGGATATAAAGACATTTTAGTTAATTCTAAAATAGCTAAGTATAGAAAAATAAGCGCAAAAGGAAAAACACAATATCAATTGGTTTTAAATACAACCCCATTTTATGCAGAAAGTGGCGGTCAAGTAGGCGATACAGGTTGGCTTGAATTTGGTGATTCAACAATTGAAGTTACCGATACTAAAAAAGAAAATGATTTAATTGTTCATTTTGTAAATGAATTGCCTAATGCGATAAATGGAAATTTAACTGCAAGAATTGATGTAGAAAAGAGATTATTTACTTGTTATAATCATACGGCTACCCATTTATTGCATGCTGCGTTAAGAACTGTTTTGGGAAACCATGTTGCACAAAAAGGATCATTGGTAAATGAAGATAATTTACGTTTCGACTTTTCTCATTTTGCTCGTGTAACAGATGAAGAAATACGCCAGATCGAAAAAATGGTGAATGATAAAATTAGAGAGAACATTCCAGTAGTTATTACTGAAATGCCGAAAGAAGAGGCATTGAAATTAGGTGCTATGGCTTTGTTTGGAGAAAAATATGGCAATACAGTAAGAGTGGTTGTAATAGATCCAAATTACTCTGTAGAGTTGTGTGGAGGAACACATGTAATGCATACAGGCATGATTGGGCTATTTAAACTAACAGCTGAATCAGCTGTTGCAGCTGGGGTTAGAAGAATAGAAGCACTTACTGGAGGTAAAGCATTCAACTATTTATATGAGCAATTTGCTGGCCTCAAGGAAGTAGCAAATTTATTAAAAACCCAAGATCCTTTAAGAGCTGTAGAAAAAATTATTCAAGAGAAACAAGAATTAGAAAAAAGAGTTGAAAGTTTAGAAGCCAAACAGTTATCGATAATTAAAGATGCTCTTCTAAATGAACGAGTTGCCTTTTCATCAAATAATAAAGAAGCATTTTTTATTGGGGGAATAGTGGATGTTAGCAATGCA
Source organism: Sphingobacteriia bacterium (assembly GCA_031422175.1). Taxonomy (GTDB): domain Bacteria; phylum Bacteroidota; class Bacteroidia; order Chitinophagales; family Chitinophagaceae; genus Sediminibacterium. The sequence goes on from JANOQC010000022.1 coordinate 17,779, forward strand.
GATCATTTAAAAAAACTGTCTTTCGAATTAAAAGCCGGATTGGGAGAAAATTATATGGTAGTGCTTTGCGCGAATATTTCGGGTAAAGCAGCAGTAAGTATTTTGCTTTCTGATAGTATTGTAAATGAAAAAGGATTAGATGCTTCAAAAATAATTAAAGAGCAAGTTGCCCCTTTAATTAAAGGTGGTGGTGGTGGGCAAAAATCATTGGCAACAGCTGGTGGACAAGACGCATCCAACCTACAAAAAGTAATCGACACCATACAAGAACTGATTAATTGATCCATTAGCACAAATGAGTATTAGCGATAAATATGAAGCTGTTATAGGTTTAGAAGTACATGCACAATTGTCTACCAAAAGTAAATTGTTTTGTGGAGATAGTATTCAGTTTGGTGCTGAACCAAATACGCATATCAGCCCAATTACAATGGGACATCCTGGTACTTTGCCTAAAACCAATGTTAAAGCCATTGAATATGCAATAAAAATGGGGATGGCTTGTAGTTGCGAAATTGTACAAACCAATTATTTTGCTCGCAAAAATTATTTCTATCCTGATCTTCCAAAAGGGTATCAAATTTCTCAACATACCACACCTATTTGCAAGGGAGGGAAAGTAAAAATTAAAGTAGCTGACACAGAAAGATATGTTCAACTTAATCGCATTCATTTAGAAGAAGATGCAGGAAAAAGTATTCATGATATAGATGAAATATTTACCTGTATCGATTTAAATAGAGCTGGTACCCCCTTGATAGAAATTGTTACAGAACCAGACTTATTTTCTGCTGAAGAAGCATGGCAATACGTTTCCGAAATTAGAAAGTTAGTAAGGTGGCTGAATATCTGTGATGGAAATATGGAAGAAGGTAGCTTGCGTTGTGATGCAAATGTTTCTATTCGCTTAAAAGGTGTAACCAAACTAGGCACTAAAGTAGAAGTAAAAAACCTCAATTCTATTCGTAATGTAAAAAAAGCCATTGAGTTTGAAATTGATAGAATGATTGATATTGTTGAAAAAGGAGAATCTGTAAAGCAACAAACAAGGAGTTTTGACGCTAGCAACGACACCACTATTGCCATGCGTGATAAAGAAGATGCAAACGATTATAGGTATTTCCCCGACCCCGATTTACCAGCATTTGTTTTGTCCAATGAATACTTGAGCAATATACAATTGCAAATACCACAATTACCAGAACAATTATTTAATGAATATCAACTTGTCTATGGCTTGAGTAATTATGATGCCGCTCAATTAACTGAAGACAAAGCAACAACTGATTATTTTCAATTAGTCATATTGCACACAAAACTATACAAGCAAGTTGCCAATTGGATGCTTGGCCCTATAAGACAATTGTTAAACGATCAATCAAAAGACTTTAGTAATATTCATTTAGTTCCTTTGCGTTTGGTAGAATTAATTCAATTAGTAGAGGATGGCAAAGTGAATTTCTCTATTGCAGCAGCTAAAATATTACCTCAATTATTGGTAAGTAACCAGTCGCCATTGCTTATTGCTGAACAATTACAGATTATTCAGGTAAGCGATTCCAATGAACTTTCAAAGTGGGTAGATGAAGTAATTGCCTCAATGCCCGATAAAGTGGTCGAATACCAGAAAGGCAAGAAAGGATTAATTGGATTATTTGTAGGCGAAGTAAAAAAGAAGAGTAAAGGCAAGGCCGATCCAAAAATGGTCACTCAATTATTAGAAGAAAAACTCAATCAATAAAAATTATCACATGAAAAAGATTTCATTTTTTATAATAGCAACTATATTCATTATAACAGCTTGTCAACAAAAAAAATACGGTGGCTTTACTGTTACAGGGACTATTAAAAATGCATCAAATTCAAAAATATTTTTACAGGAGTTGCCCTATGGTGGACAGGAACCTATTATAATTGATTCAGGAAAATTAGTAAATGAAGGGAAATTTACTTTAAAAGGAATTGCCAGAGAAGAAGGACTATATCGTTTGGTTATAGAAAACGGACCAGATGTATTAGTTGTGAACGACAATGATGTAATTGAAGTAGAGATGGATGTAAATAATTATAGGGCTTATAAAATTATAGGATCAAAAGCTAGTGAAAGCTTACACACACTTTTTGAAAATTATCGCAAACAAGATTCTACACTCTATCTAACTTTTAGTAAAATAGATACCCTTCAAAAAACGCCTGGCAATGATAGTTTATTAACAATTGCTAAAGCTGATAGAGCGTCGCAAGTAAAAAATATCAATACTTCTGTTCGCAACTTTATTAAAGAAAGCAATAGCCCTGCAGCAAGGTATTATGCATTAGGAATGGCTTCAAGAACATTAAATAACGATGAATTAAAAGTATTGGCAAATGAATCAGCTGAAAAATTTAAAGAACATACAGGTTTGCAAAAAATTAAAACAGCACTTAACACAACTGCAAAACAAATGGCTCCAACACCTCCAGCTTATGCATTATTAAATACGATTGCTCCTCCCATTAATTTACAAGATGTAAATGGTAAAACAATTTCGTTGAGTAGCTTTAAAGGGAAATATGTTTTAGTAGATTTTTGGGCCAGTTGGTGCGGACCATGTAGAAGAGAAAATCCCAATGTAGTAGCAGCTTACAATCAATTTAAAAATAAAAATTTTATCGTTTTCGGGGTTTCTATGGATGAAGACAAATCTGCATGGCTGGAAGCCATTAAAGCCGATCAGTTGAGCTGGTCGCATGTAAGCATTTTAGCCGATTGGAATAGTCATCCAATCACTCAAGAATACCAATTTAATGCCATCCCTTTTAACGTGTTAATTGATCCATCAGGAAAAATAATTGCTTCTGATTTAAGAGGTGCAGATTTAACCAATAAATTGATGGAAGTATTGAAATAAACAGCTAAAGGTTTTGGAATCTTCAAGGATTCTATTTTCCATAGCGGTTTGTTTTCCTCTAGAACTGTAACTCTATATCCGTGTTACACCAGTAACCAACTTTTTTAAGGACGAGACAACATAAAAAAAGGGCTCCACTATTTTGGAAGCCCTTTTTTAAATAATATTTAAATAGTCAATTCATTTTTTAAAGTGGATTTTGAACTAACACTCTGTTCTGATTTATTTCGTCTTGAGGAAATAAAAACTGCCATTGTAAATCTCCAGCAGGTATTGTTTGTACCTGAATTAAAGCAATAACATGATTAGGAATTCCTACTCTGCTCATTGGCAAATTCAATCTTTTTAAATCAGTAAATCGATGACCTTCACCCCATAATTCAACCCTACGATTTAAATAAATTTCATTTAATAATGCTTGACCAATATTAGTGCTTTGAACATAGCTTGAATTTCTATTTCTTAATAATGTAAACAACGCAGTTTGTGCTGCAGGGTTTTGACCTTGCTTAGCTCTCGCTTCTGCTTCAATCAATAACATTTCGCCAGCACGCATATAAGGCACATCACCAATACTTAGGGCATCACTTGAAGCTAAGAATTTTTTATTTTGATAAGGCACTCTTGCTCCTCCTGGAGGCACAGGAACAGAGGCTCCAGTTAAATCCCAACACTGCTTACGTATATCAGTTGAAGGTATTGCTGTCCATAAATTGGCATTCATTGCTCTAGGTTGTGTTCTAAGAACAGTTGAATTGAAATTACAAGATATGTAGGCAAAATAAGAGAAGAAGAAAGTATTGTGATCGCTAATTTGACGACTACCCCAAATCCATTCTGAATTATTGATATCATTAAACCCTTTTAGATAATCCGCGTTGGTCATTAATGTAAATCCGGTTCTTGCAGCAATAGCATTTGTAGCAGCTACATCCCAGTTTTCCTGAACCAATGCAACTCTTGCTTTTATACCTCTTGCCACATTAATATCCAAATTTGATTTTGCTGCTGTTCCAGCTCGAGCATATCCAGCCAATAAAACAATTGCATCATCTAAATCTTTATTCACTTGTGTATATACTGCTTCAACAGTTACTCTTGGTTGACCTTCTAAAGTATTTGTTAATAATAATGGAACACCTAATTGAGTATTGTTTCCACCAACCTTATATCTTTCCCCCCATAATTGCACCAATTGAAAATGTGCCCAAGCTCGATAAACTAACGCTTGCCCCTTTATCATTCTTTTGTCCACTGCAGAACCAGGAACAGCATCAATACCATTGATTAAAATATTGGCATTAGAAATCAATCTATAATAGAATCGATATACAAAGCGCATATCCCCTGCATTCACATTACGGTGATTTTGCCATTGAATCCAAGTTAGATGACCTGCACTTCCATTTGCTAATGGAAAAACAATGTCTTCCCCCATATAATCTCGGAATAAATTACATGCTCCTTCGCCTGATTGCCCTTGAGCATCATATTGTGTATACATTACTCGATGAATACCGTTCAACGCGGCAATCGCATTTTGAGTACTTGATAAAGCATCAGCAGCAGAAACAGCTGTTGTTGGAAATGTATCCAAAAACTCTTTCTTGCAAGAAGAGAAAGCCAATGAAACAAAAGCCAATGATGATAAAATATATTTTTTCATGTTAATTGGTTTATAGATTTAAAGTTATTCCAGCTGTGAAAATTCGAGCAGGTGGATATGCATTAGAGGTTACTCCAGAAAAAGCTTGCTGATTATTCAAACCAACTCTTTTTGAAGAAAACATTGCATTTTCCAAACTAATGAAGAATTGTCCATTGTTCACTTTCATTTTGTTTGTTAAAGATTTTGGCAAACTATAAGCCAAATTAATTGTGCGAATATTAAAATAAGAAGCATCAATTAACCACCTTGATGAAGCACCATTAAAATCAACAGTTCTTCCAGCATCTAAACGCGGAACATTGGTTATATCCCCAGGCTTCTGCCATCTATTTAACATATCTGTATGAATAGCACCGCCATATGTTCCAGAGGACATCAATCCAGCATAGTTGCCATCATAAGTTAATCCACCAACTTGGAATGTAAACAAAGCACTTAATGTAAATTGTTTGTAAGTAACCGACTGCGTAAAACTGCCATAGAAATCTGGAATAGTAGACCCTTGGTATTCAAATTTGCCATTTGAAATAGAAGTTGTTACTGTATCTACCCCACCATTTTTATTAGTAATTAATCTTCTAGTTGCGCTTGCAGCAGTGTTTTGTGCAGCGTACAATGCTGCTCCATCTGTAGGATCAACTCCATAATAAGAACGCAACCAATAATCAAAAATTGAATAACCAACGGCATATTTTTTTGTACCTGTAACAAATTCAGGTATCGAAGGAGGCATCTGAGTAACTTGATTTATTACTGTTGATAGATTTACTCCCATATTCCAAGTAAAATTTTTATTTTTTACTACATCACCGTTTAATTGAATTTCAATTCCCTTATTAAACATGAGGGCTGTATTCTGATTTAGAGATAAAGCACCACTAGATAAAGGTTGAGGTACAGAAAACAATACATCAGCAGATGTACGATAATAATATTCGATTGTACCATTCAATCTATTCTTGAATAAAGAAAAATCAATTCCAACGTCAAATTGAGTATTATTTTCCCAGGTTAAATTCTTATTTAAAAAAGCTGTTTGGCTTTGCACAATTCCTGGTTCATTGGCATTGTTTGAAAAGCCATACAACCCTTGGTAAGCATAGAATCCAATACCATCAGCTACACCAACCACACCATAAGAACTTCGTAATTTTAATTGATTAATCCATGAAATATCTTTCATAAAATTTTCGCGATCTATATTCCATCCACCACCAACTGACCAGAAAGTACCCCATCTAGATTCTTGAGCAAAACGAGAGTTACCATCTCTACGAATACTACCAGACACAAAATACTTTCCTTTATAATCGTAGTTTACTCTAGAAAAATAACTTTCAATTCTATACCGATCTAAAGAAGAAGTAGAAGAATTGATAGTTGTAAAATTACCTAACTCTGTATTTCCTGATAAGGATTGCCCTTGTTTAAAGCCACCTAACGCTTCTTGTCTTTGATTAAAACTTTCGTGACCCACCAAGGCATCAATTCTATGGTCACCAAATTTTTTACCGTAATTTAATAACTGACTCATTACAAATCCCATATCCGAACCAAAGTCACGAGAAGATCTTCCACCAGGTGCTCCATCTCCAACAAATATATTTTGATAGGATCCATCATATTGACTTTGGTAATCTATAGAAATGTTATTGGTGAATTTAAAATCTCTTAAGAAAGTTACATCAACATAACTTCTTGCACTAACAACCGATCTTCTAAAATTTTGCTCATTTAAGGAAGTTTCAGCTAATGCATGACGACCTGCAAAACCACCACTTGGTCTGTTAGGAACTCCTTGAGCTCCTCCCATATTGCCTAAATCCCAAAAACGATTTCCTGTTCCATCAAGAAGATATGCACCAGTTGTCATGTTATGTGCATACACTGGATAAATAGGTCCAACATTTCTTGAGTAAAAGAATGGATTCACAAAACTGGTACTACCCCCATCAGAAGCTGTATTTGAAGTAGAAAAGTTTCCAGAAATATTCAAGCCAGTTTTTAGCCAAGCTAATGGAGTAACATTTACATTTAATCTAGCAGAATATCTTTGTAAGTCTGAGCGCAAAGTATATCCTTTATCATCAAGGTAACCTAATGATAAAAAATAATCAGACTTTTCAGAACCACCACTAAAATTTAATGAATAATCTTTTCTATTTCCACTTTTGATTAATTCTTTGGTCCAATCTAAATCATCTCCATAAATTAATTGAGCGTTAGGATTTAATAGACCATTCGTTCCTACAATAGTATTGTTAGGCACATTAAAAGGATTATAAGACAATAAACCTTGTATACTTGTTCTTGTGGTTAATCCAGATGCTACTCTATTAGCGGAATCTAATGAAATACCAGTTCCAGTTGCTGGGTATACCAATGAATTACGATAAGACTCCCACATAATTGGGTAGTATTGAAATGCATCTAATCTATTGTACTCATCTAATCCTCTTGAAGTATATCCTTGTAATAAACGCAAAGAAATATTGTTTCTTCCTTTTTTACCTTTCTTAGTGGTAATCATAACAACCCCATTTGCTGCTCTAGAACCGTATAATGCAGTTGCAGAAGCATCTTTTAAAACAGTTGTACTCTCTACATCATCGGGATTAATATTAGAAGTACCTCCAACATAAGGCACTCCATCTACAACAAACAATGGTTCAGAAGTAGCATTAATAGACCCAAATCCGCGAATACGAATACTCACACCAGAACCTGGCTGACCATTTGCTGATCCAGTAATAACACCAGGAATAGCGCCTTCCAAAGCTGTAGTAATATTTGTTAATGGTCTTTTTGCAATGTCAGCTGCTTTGATGGTTCCAACTGAACCTGTAAGTGTTTCTTTTTTAGCAGTACCATAAGCTACTACCACCACTTCATCTAAGCTTTGATCAGCAGCTGCCATACTTACATTTAATACAGCATTCGAACCTATTTTCACATCTTGTGAAACAAGGCCAACTCCTGTAATGGTTAAAGTAGTAGCTGAAGAAGGAACACTTATTGAAAATATTCCTGCATCATTAGCAGAAACACCTTGCTTTGTTCCTTTTATTTGTACAGAAGCACCTTGAACAGGTTTACCTTCTGCATCGGTTATTTTTCCTGTGATGGTTTTATTTTGTGCTGCTAATTGAAATACAGCAAAAAATAAACACAAGAGAACTGTGACTAGTTTTCTCATAATTCAGTTTTTAGTTTTTAAGAATCGTAAAATTAGTTAATGATTTGGTAATGTGAACAATTGTTAGTGTAAAAATGTTTAAACATCGATTAATATAAACTATTGAGCGAATATTGAAACAAAAATCCCGGCTACCAAAGGTAACCGGGACCAATATGTGATTCGTCAACTTATAATATGACGACCTATTTGCTTAGATTAAGGAGTATCCCAAAATACCCTAACCAATAAATCAGGTTTTTGAGGTGGCGCATTTCTATTAGCATCAATCTCACTTTGAGGATAAGGCAAGCTTCTTGGAATTGCCGTAGTAACTGCGTTGGCAACTCTTACAATTGCAGGAAATCCTGTTCTTCTCCAATCAGACCAGCTTTCTTGCATCACACCATAGCTGGCAACAAATTTCTCCGAAATAATTCTATTTAAACGCTGTGCTTCTGTTCCAGTTAACGTTCCATTAGCAGCAATATAAGTAGCAATATTTGCAGCAGATACACCTGCAGATTGCATACTCGCTGTAATACCAGCTTGGAAAAATACCTGAGCATCACCAGGAGCGCCATATACAGCAGCTTCGGCTCTGATAAAATTATACTCAGCAAAAGTTAGCATCCTAACTACTTGATCGCCGGTGTATAAAATTCCACCTTGAGCAGGTAAAGGATTCAATGCGCCATTGGAAGTAGGAGTTCCTCCAGAACCAGCTCCCCTCAAATGAGTATGAAAACGCGAGTAGTTTTGAGATTGTGGGTCTCCAGATGCCGCTCCAACATAGTTGGTTGAGGTGAATGGAAAAGGAGTGAAATAAGAAGCTCTTCTAGGATCGGCAGATGTATTCATCATATCTACCAAGAATTTATTAGGAAACAAATTATTGGTTCTTCTCATTTCAAACTGATCAATAGGATTTTGCCTGTCTGTTACATTAAAGAAGGGCATTTCAAAATTGTCTGTATTGGCAGCGAAGAATGAAACACCTGCAGTGTTTACTAAAGCTGTAATCCTGGCTACGCAATCAGTTCTATTTGACTTAGAATAACGTAACAGTAATCTTAACTTAAGCGTATTTCCAAATCTAATCCAGTTAGCTCTTCTAGTAGTAAAGGCACCAGTGTAAATAGTAGAATTGTTCCCCGGAACCAAACCTATAGCAGCTCCATTTAAGTCTACCAAGGCTTCGTCTATCATCGTTAATAGTGATGAATAAATTGCAGAACCATTATCAAATTTAGGTGAAGGGTTTGCACCTGTTTGTTGTGCTTCACTAAAAGGCACATTGCCAAATGCATCCACTAAATGATGATAGTTGTATGCTTTTAACAATTTAGCAACTCCCCTATAGTAAGGAGCATTTTGTGTTGTAGCCAAACGAATAATGATCTCAATATCATTCAATATGGTTGCATAAAAAGCACTCCACATATTAGGTACATCAGCAGATTGTATAAGATACTTTTCATACTGTTGCGTTTGAGTCTCACCTCCGGTTGTTTGTCCGGAATACTGCTGCATAATAATATTTGAATAACGATTCAAATCACTACCTGAATGAAAACCTGTGTTAACAGTTACATTGGTAAGCAACAAATCAATAGGTGCAGCTGTTTCAGCTATTCTATCGGGATCTTTATTTATGTCAAGGTATTTTTTGCAAGAACTTAGCCCAACCAAAAAAACCAGTGATAATGCAATTATTGTTTTTTTCATTTTATAAAAATTTTATGATTGACAATTTTTTTAGAGGGTTAATCTTAAATTAAAGCCCAAAGTTCTTGTTGCAGGATTTGCGTTGAACTCCAACCCTCCAATATTACTTGAACCCAATGCATTTTGCTCAGGATCCAAATGTGGATAGTCTCTAGCTTTTAAGAATAAATTTCTTCCAAATACGCCAAATTCAATATTTCCAAATGGTGTTTTATCAACCAAATTCCTGGGCAATTTCATGGTAAGATTCATTTCTCGTACCCTGAACCAAGAGGTATTTACCATAAAGCCTTCTGCAGCTACATATTTACCAGCATTGCCCCAATACTGATCAGCACGTATAGGTACATTAACGGCAGCACCAGTTGCATCAACACCAGTGAACTGATAATTACGCAAAGGAGTTACATTGTCTTTATCAAATCTTGCTAACTCAGCAGTTTCAACTACAGCACCATTTCTTCTCAAATCTGCCAAATTTCTACTATATAAATCACCCCCTTCACGAATATCAAACAAAACATCTAAAGTAAACATTTTGTAAGAGAAGGTATTGGTAATACCAATGGTGTATCTAGGATTTGAGTTACCTAATTTTACCACACCAGATGTAGGTAAAGGCAATCCGGCATTGGTTCCGGTAGTTTGCAAAATCATTCTGCCTTGTGCATCTCTTTGGTATGCATTTCCGAAAATAGCACCGTACTCTTCACCTACAACCAATCTCACATTTGGCGTAGTAAATCCAGCCAATGTAATTACAGATACGCCTGGTGCTAACTTAGTAACCATACTTCTAAATTGAGTATAGTTTGCGTTGATGCTCCAAGTAAAGTTTCTACTTTTAATAGGAACCAATCCTAAAGTTAATTCAGTTCCTTTTGTTTCAATTTCTCCAGCGTTTTGGAACAACGATGTTACTCCCGAAGCAGGAGAAACAGGAACACCAAATAATCCGTCGGTTAATTTACGAACGTAATAATTAGCTTGGATAGTTACTCTATTGTCAAACAAAGAAATGTCGGTTCCAATTTCCCACTCTGTGGTAAACTCTGGCTTTAACTTTGGATTACCAGCAGCATTAGAAATGGTATATCCAGAAAGCCCGTTAAACGGATAAGCAATATTTGGTCCAAATCCATCAGCTGCTCCACCAAGTGCAGCATAGTTATCGGTATTGTATGCTGGAGCTGCACGACCTACTACACCATAGTTGGCCCTTAATTTCCATGAATTCAATACTTTATTTTTTAAAGTTGGAATTGCTTCGGTCATATTTGCACTTAAGGCAGCAGCTGGATAAAAGATAGACTGACTTCCTGGAGCCAATGTTGAGGCAAAATCATTTCTTGCTTTAACATTTAAGGATAACCATTTTTTATAGTCAACTACAACATCTGCAAAAATACCTACAGTTCTAATCTGAGCGGTACCAACCCCTGGTGCATTGTGCACTGTTGCATTGCTAATTTGGTCAAAGCCTCTGATAGCCAATCCTGTACTTCTAACAGCAAGGTTATTGGAGAAATTATCAAAAATCTCATTTCCCAAAGTTGCTGCAACATTAAAATTACCAAATTTCTTTTGTGCATTTAAGGTAAAATAAGAATTGATATTTCTTAGATTATTTCTAACATCAGAAATACCACCAGTTCCGTTGGCAGAAGTATTTCCACCACCTCTTGAACCAATTTCATCAAAACCATGAGATCTGAAAGTTTGAATATCTGCGCCTAATTTAAAATCTGCATTTAACCAATCGTTAAATTTATACCTGGCACCTACGTTTCCAATAAACCTGTTTACTTCATCATTGTAACGAACATTGTCTAATGACCAATAAGGATTATCTTCTCCACCGTAATACAATTGATTACCAGCAGCATCGTAATAAGGGGTACCTGTTAAATCATAACTTCGAGGAGTAAATAATCCACGGAAGAAAGGATTCGCCAATTGATTACCCTGTTGAGATCTAATAGAGGCTGTATTGTTAATGCTCAAATAAGAAGAAACAGTTAGTTTATCAGTAACTTCTGAATTTAAATTAAGTGACAATACATTTTTATTCAATTCATTTGCGCGCAAAACATAGGTTTCTTTGGTATTATTAAATGAAACACGATATGTTGTTTTATCATTTCCTCCACTTATTCCAATCGTATTTTGGCGGTTGTAGCCATTTTGAACAATGTCAGCAACATTATTAGGATACGCTTTCAAACTTTCCGGACGCCCAAAAAAGTTGGTCACTGTTTGTCCGAGAATTCTAGGCCCCCATGAAGTTGAAGCATTAAAGTTGTAAACTCCAACTGTAGAAGTTGCAGTTGCGGCTCCAGATGAAGTTCCTTGAGCATATTCATTCTGATAATCAGGTAACCTATTTACAGAAACTACTGCATAAGAAGAATTGAAGTCTACATTATTCTTTGCTCTTTTCTTTCCCTTTTTTGTAGTAATTAAAATTACACCAGCAGCACCTCTTGAACCATATAAAGAGGTAGCAGCTGCGCCTTTTAATACAGTAAGGTCTTCGATATCGTCAGGATTAATGTCAACTGCACGATTGGAGTTAGTAACACCACCTTGTAGCGCAACACCACCACCACCATTATCGATAGGTACACCATCTAGTACAAATAAAGGAGCACTGTTACCAGTCATAGAGGTATAACCTCTAATCAAAATAGCAGATCCTGAAAACGAACCCCCAGTTCCTGAAGTTCTTACTCCGGCTACTTTACCAACTACAGCATTGGTAATATTGGTATTGCGAACTTGTGTTAAATCTTCGGAAGAGATTTTAGGGGTTGAATAACCCAATGTTTTGGCATCTCTTTTAATACCAAATGAAGTAACAACAACTTCTGAAAGATTGTCATCAGCATTGCTAAGTGATGCAAATACTGAATTTGAAGTACCCAAAACAATGTCTTTGCTGCCAAAATTCAAAGCAGATACGACAAGTGTTTTTGCAGTAGAAGACATAGTTAGTTTAAAATTACCTTCTGCATCTGCAGTTGTTCCTACTTGGGAACCTTTAACTAAGACAGTTGCACCTGCAATTGCAGCGCCCTTGTCATCTGTGATTTTTCCTGTGATGGTTCTACTATTCTGAGCCGAAACTACAGATAACGCCCCAATCAAAAGAAAGCACAAAAAAAGGAGTTTTCTCATGTGTGTTTAATTTTTAGTTTAGAAGATGTTAAAAATAGGCAGTAAAAGTTAAAATATAGCTGCATTAGGGAAAAAAAAATAACAAAAAATTGATAAAAGCTACTTTTTATTGCCAGAAGTGCTAATAATTAACACTGGCAACAGCACTAAATTGGTAATTGTGCCAACAACTAATGTTAAAGAAGTGAGCCATCCTAGGGCATTGGTTCCTCCAAATTCACTAAAACAAAAGATAATAAACCCAGCTATTAGTACCAAAGAGGTATAAATAATACTAATTCCCGTATGTTTAATGGTTTGAACCAATGTTGGCCCTACATTCCCATGATGGGCTGGCAATTCTTGCTTGTAATTTATTAAAAATCTGATAGTTACGTCTATAACAATACCCAAAGCCACACTAAATACCAAAACAGTTGATGGCTTTAATGCAATACCTGCCCAACCCATAACCCCTGCAGTAATTATTAAAGGAATTAAATTGGGGATGAGCGAACAGATTAAAATTCTAATTGATCTAAATAAATAGAACATACAAATGGTAATAAGTAAGAAAGCCCAAAAAATACTCTCTTGTAACCCTTTGATAATAAAACTCGAGCCTTCTAAAAAACTTACACTACTACCAGTAAAGCTTACTTTGTAATTAGCAGTGTCAAATATTTCTCGAGATTTTGCTTCAAATTGATTGAGCAACAAAGGCAACTTAGCGCTCCCAATATCTTTCATGTTTACACTGATTCTTGCTTTTTGCTTATTGCTATCGATGAAATTATTTAAGAGTTTTGTTAATGGCGTTGACTGTTTAGCTCCACTGTCTTTTTTAGCTTTTAAATAGGGTCCTATGAATGCTAAATCCGATTCATAAGGTATGGCATAACTCAAACTGTCTCCATCATAAAATGCTTGTTTAGCAAATTTTATTCCTTCCACAAAAGACAATGGCTTTGCCGTAGAAATATCGGCTGCCAGATATGTTGAAAACTCATCGATTTTTGCAATTGGTTTTGTGGATCTAATTAATCCGTTTTTCTTTTTTGTATCAATAACAATTTCCAATGGCATTACTCCACCGAAATTGTTTTCGAACCACTTGAGGTCTGTATAAATCACATCGCCTTTAGGCAAATCGTCTACAATAAATCCTTCGCTTTTAATTCTGAAAATTCCGATAATAGCAACGATGGTTACAATAATTGTTACCCCATAAACAACCCTTGTATGATTAAAAGCCCAATGCTCTACCTTAACCAATACTTTTGCTAGAAATGCATTGTCTAAATAATGCGTATGTTTTTCTTTTGGTATTGGTAAAAAACTTAATACCGACGGAATAAAAATCAATGAGATAAAAAACAATAATAAAATATTGATTCCGGCAACCGCTCCAAACTCTTTTAATAAATCACTTTTAGTTAATGCAAATACTGCAAAGCCAATGGCAGCAGCAATATTACAGAATAAGGTAACAATGCCCATCTTACCCACCATTTGAATTAATGCTTCATTTTTTTCTCCTGTTGCTCTGAAAGAAGTATGGTATTTGTTTAAAAAATATATGCAATTAGGAATTCCAATCACAACTACCAATGGTGGAATTAATGCAGTAAGCAAAGTAATTTTATATCCCAACAAAACCAATGTACCTACACTCCAAATAACTCCCATACCCACAACTACTAAACTCATGAACATTGCACTTATTGATCTAAAGAAAATAAAAAGAGTAATAGCTGATAGTAATAATGAGCCAATTAAAAACCAATTCATTTCACGTTTTATTCTATCCCCAATTACAGTTCTGATATATGGCAATCCACTCAAATGCAAAATTGTATTATTACTTTTTTCAAAACGTTTAGTAACTGCAATAATATTATCAATCATTATTGATCTGTACTTAGAATTAATGGTATCCTTATCAACTGTAACTCCCATCAAATAAGCACCACTTGATGGATTATATAAAAGTGATTGGTAAAATGGGAGATTTTCAAAAACGGCTTTATCACTATCAAGAGCTGCTTGATTGGTATAAGGATAATGAAAAATTTTCTCTGGTATTAATTGTTGATTTAGGGTATCGTTGATCAAATTAATTGCCAAAGGCACGCTCAATACATCTTTCACACCTAGTACTTTCTTTATATCAGCTTGCATTGCTACAACAGCGTTAAAAAATGGTACGGTATAAAAATTCTTAGTTTCAATTCCTACAACTAAAGTGTTTCCGTCTGAGCCGAAATGTTTTAAAAAATCTTGATAAGCAATGTACTTGGGATTATCTGTTGGCAATGCCCTTGTAAAATCATAACTCAACTGCACTTTGCTTGCATGCCAACCCATAAAAATGGTTGCAACAAAAAGAAATAATAATAAATATATTCTGTGTTTAAGAATGAGCCTACCTAATTGATACCACATAATGAACATAAAAATTGAAATGCAAAGAAACAAAAAACAGTTAGCATTCAAACAAATAAAAACAGCAATAAATTATTCCGTTTTTTCACCGTATTTCTTGTAGTAATCCTTGTCTGTAAAGGGTTCTACCGCATTATGGGCTATTTTTATCATTCCAATATTTATGAAACTTCTAGCTGCCCCCATATTGCTAAGGTTACTTTTTGCATTGCTACCTGTTAGCGTTTTTTCGCAGGTTGTAGGTACTTATTGCAATAATACTGCCCTGGTTCCTGTGTTTAAACAAGATTTTGGAAAAGGCAGTTCGGCTTCAGCTACTTCAACTGCAAAACCTGGTTCAACCAATTATAATTTTGGAAATGTAGGAACAGATGGAAATTATATTATTACTCCATATGTTCAAAACGCCAACAAATATGATTGGGCCTTAGGTGGCGATCATACTGGAGACACAAATGGAAATATGTTTTTGGTAAATGCTGGCGGAAGTAATTCTATTTTCTTTCAACAAAATGTACCAGGCTTATGTGCAGGTTCTAATTATAATTTCACTGCATGGATTGCAAATGTAAACTCTCCAACCACAAATGGAATTTGTGGTGCCGGTTTGGTATACCCAAAAATTACTTTCAATATTAAAGACACATCAAATGTTTTGCTTGCTACTTATACAACTATTTTAATTCCATTATCCCCTGTTAACGGCCCTTTGAATTGGCAGAAATATGGGTTTCAATTTGCAATGCCAGCGTATACAGGAGAACTTAAATTAGAAATAATTGATGCTTGGGGTGGAGGCGCTGCTTGTGGAAACGATGTGGTAATAGATGATATTCTTTTCGAAGCTTGTGTACCAAAAATAACTGTTGCATTAACAAGTAGTAGTAACAATGTTTGCTTAGGTGGTTCTGCAAATTTACAATCAACGCTAACAAATAATCCATATACCAACCCTACCTATTTATGGCAAAAAAGTAATGATGGAGGAACATCTTGGAGCAGTATTGGAACACCAGGTATTGGCGTTAATAGTTTCAGTATAATCAATGCAGTGACAACTGATGGAGGTTTATACAGGGTACAAGTAGCACCAACAATTCTAAGTGTTATTAATTCTACCTGCAGCGCTGTTTCTAATGGTGTATTGTTTACTGTTAATCCATTACCAAAATTAACACCAACTTCAAATGCACCAATTTGTTCAGGCAATGATTTATTCTTAAAAGCAAATGCCTCTCTTGGTTCAGGTATTTATTCGAGTTATAAATGGGTAGGACCTCAATCATTTCAATGCGCTCAATCTGATACAACTATTGTTGGAGTAAAAACAATGGCCACAGGAACATATACCATACAAGTATCTGATAGCAAAGGTTGTACTGATTCTACAGTTCTAAATATAAATATTGATAGCACCCCAATACTTTCTATTCTATCCGCTATTGATACTATTTGTTCTGGAGAACTTAGTAATGTATCTTTTAAAGGTTCATTGTTAAATAGTAAGTTCTATTGGAATAATTCTATTTTGAGTGGTTCTATTTCTGGAAATATTAATATAGTTAATCCTGAATTAACAGGTAGTTTTTCTTCTATCATTAACAATAATGGCACTACAATTGGTAAAATAAAATACAGTATTTATGCTCTATCAATTTCGAATTGCAAAAGCAATACCATCGATACATTCGTTAGGGTATTACCATTACCTAGTTTGGCTAATGCAGGAACAGATATTGCTATTTGTAGGGGAACATCTATTGCATTAAATGCCAGCACGCCTGCTGTTGGTGCTGGTTCTTGGAAACAAATCAGTGGGCCAAGTATTGCTTCTTTTGCTGACAGCGCTAAAGCCAATACTTTAGTAGCTAATTTAATTCCTGGGACTTATTTGTTTAGCTGGTCTGTTGCCAATAGTTGTGCTACCAATATTGATACAGTAGTTTTAAATTATACGCCTAAACCGCTGCCTAGCTTCTCCATTGTTGATACCGTT
>JANOQC010000023.1:0-13319 GCA_031422175.1 Sphingobacteriia bacterium
TAAATTAAAACAGAATAAATTCAAGATTACAATTAAAAGAAACTGTCTAATTCTTTGGTTTAACATATAAAAATTGCACTTATTACTTGAACTTACACAACATATTGTTGGCTTTTTTTTATTTAAATTGAATAGTAATAATTTTTATATGTTAAACCAAAGAATTAGACAGTTTCTTTTAATTGTAATCTTGAATTTATTCTGTTTTAATTTAAATGCTCAATCTATCAATAAAGCCATAGATGGTTTGGAATATTGGTATCAGAGTTTCCCTCAAGAAAAAATATTTCTACAGATAGATAAAAACCAATTAGTAGCAGGCGATCAACTTTGGTTTAAAGCATGGTGTACTTTTAATTCAAAACCGAGTTTCTTGAGTAAGATCATGTACGTAGACTTAATTGATGAAACTGGAATTGTAGTTCAAAAGAAAATGTTTTCAATGGATAGTAGCGCTTCTATTAGTGGTGTGTTTGATATTGATACAAAAATCAAAAGCGGCAATTATAGATTCAATGCTTATACTTTGTGGATGTTGAATTCACCTGATTTTATTGCTAAGCAAAGTCTTTTTATATATGGTTCAGATTATATCAATAAACCAGTTAATCCATCTAAAATACTCAATTTAAAAGCACAATTTTTTCCGGAAGGAGGTAATATGATTGCTGGAATTAATAATCGAATTGCTTTCAAAATTACTGATGACAATGCAAATCCAATAAGTACATCGGGGGTAATAGTCGATAAGGATAATCAACAAATTACCTCATTTTCAACTGAGCATGATGGAATGGGTATATTTGAAATCGAACCAAAAACTGGAGGAAATTATTTTGCTTTGATCAAAAAAGCGAATGGCTCATCTCAAACTTTTAAACTACCAGTAATTAAAAATGAAGGCTTAAATATGATGGTTTATAATAGCAGCAATAGGATTTCTGTAATTATCAATAGAGCGGATTTGAATAAGGAAAAATATAATAAAAGTATTTTAATTGCCCACATGAATGGGAAATTAATTTTTGCTGGCGAGTTCGATTTTAATGAAGGCAAAACAGCAACATCTATTTCAAAAAAAGGATTACAACCAGGAATAGTTCATTTTACAGTATTTGATACTGCTTCTAATCCCTTGGTTGAAAGAATAGCTTTTGTTGAAAATTATACGGTTCAAGTTCCTGCAATGAATAATGATATTAAAAATTTAAATAAAAGAGGGAAAAATGCCTTTTCGTTTCAACTAGAGAATACTATAAATGAAAACTTATCTATTCTAGTAAAAACTGTTCAAAAAACTGATTCTTTACAAAATACAGAATCAATGCTCTCTTCGCTATTTTTGAGCGCCGATTTAAAAGGATTTATTCCGAATAGCCATTATTATTTTTCAAATAAATCGGAACTGGTCTTAAAACATTTGGATTTATTAATGATGACTCACGGATGGAGGCGATTCACATGGAATAATATTGTCAATAAAATTGATCCCGTTTTAAAGTATCCAATAGAATCGAATATCTCTATTAAGGGGAAAGTAACCAAATCTGGTAGGTCAGAGTTAATTAAAGATGGCAAGGTTTCTTTTATTTTAAAAGGAGAAGATAGTACCAAGATTATAGCTGACGCTTTTTTAACAGATAAAGGTGAGTTTATTTTAGATTCACTTAAATATAAAAAGAAAGCAACAATATATTTTGAAGCTCAAAATAATAAACGAGAAAAAATTTCTGTAGATGTTGCTATATATCCAGCTTATATAGATACTATTAAAAAATCAACATTTATTTCAGAAATTAATTTAGATACTTCAAACATTTCTAAAAGAACCAATTTCTTTTCGCAATTTATTTATAATCGGCTAGGGAATATTGATACCTTATTATTTGGAAATACTACATTAGCAGGGGTTACCGTTACTTCTAAAAAACTTTCAGTAATTGATTCATTACAAAAAGAATATGTATCTCCACTTTTTGCTGTAAGTGACAAAACAATTGACTTTGAAAATGCTGCTGGAATGATCAATATATGGCAATATTTGCGAGGCCAAATTCCTGGATTCGAAGTTGAGCCATTTAATGGTGGTGGGGCTAGTGCAAGATTTACTCGATATGATGGGATTAGAGGTTTAAGTGATGATGAAGGCACGGATGCAATGAAATTCATGTTAAATGAAGTAGAAGTTTCCCCCGAACAATTAGATTTTATTTCTCCAAATGATGTTGCATTGGTAAAAGTTTATATAGGCAATAGTGCTTTTGCTTGGGGAGCTAATATGGGTATGATTGCGGTGTATACAAAAAAAGGAACTATTGTGAAGAAATCTCCTTACGAAAAAACATTTACAAAACTTGAAAAAATAGGCTACGAGAGTGATAGGGAATTCTTTAACATTGATTATATTAAAATGCCAGATATAAATAAAAACATTATCGATAAGCGCCAAACATTATATTGGAATCCAAAAGTTAAAAAAGATAAAACAGGAAAATATTCTTTTAGTTATTATAACAATGACCTTTCTGAATTTAATTTTTTATTAATTCAAGGTATAGATAAAAAAGGTCAAATTGTTTATTATCAAAAGGTCATTAATTAATCAACCCTTTACTATCAAAAAAGTAATTACTGCTCCAATCAACACAGCTATCAATACTTTATTGTTTTCCCAGATGGCTTCTCTTTTTCGGGCGGAGAAGTATGCTTGTATTGCTTGTAAGAGAACTTTATCATTATGAGCAAATTTCAACCAAATAGTTTTAATCGCTTCTATCTCTTTAAAAGACGAATAGTTCAAGCTTTCTGTTTGTTCTTGAAATAAAGTCATTTTCAAGTTTGCATCTTGGTGAAAAACTGCTTGGTTTTGTTCAGATATCAATAGAAGACATTCATTCATCAACCAATCTTGATCGATAAAAAACTGATTTCGAGATGCACATTTTTTATTCAAATCTTTAGCAGCAATAATTAATTCTGCTGGGCTCAAATAAGTTTTGATGCTTGTTGTTGATTGATCAACCCAGATGGTTCTATTATATTCGGCCCTTTTAACTGCGTTGGATATAGTTTCATAAGCAGCTTGAACTAATTGAAATTTAGTTGCTTTAATAGGGTCGTCATTATTCTTGTCTGGATGATAGAGCAATGCTTTTCTTCTATAGGCTTTTTTAATTTCAAGCGTACTTGCATGAAAAGGAACTCCCAAAATGGTGTAATAATTATCCTGGCGCATTCAAGGGCTATATCTATGAACCTGTTTCAAAATGAATATCATCTCCATCTAATAATTCACGTTCTATTTCTTCCATTTGTACAATATCCCAGGCTTCGGATTCAGTGGGGGTTATATTGAGCATTTCTGCAATTTCGAATTCCTCTAATTGTTGATCTACTTCATTGGTAAGATTGCAAATAACAAAAGAGGCACTATTCTCATAAAATTGCTCCTGTAACTCCATCAATTGTTTAGCAAATGCTTGATCAAGTTCGTTAACAGATTCCATATTTAACACTACATTTTTAATCGGCTCATGCAGCAGTTTTTCGCATATTGGAACCAATGTTGCTGCTATATTGGCAGAAATTTTGGCTACAATCGGTGTTACAACGGTAAATTTCTCCTTGGTATCAATTTTGACTTCCATATACTGATTATGAATTAACAAAGTGTGTATAAATGACCTACAACTTCCCTCAAAAATATTCGTTATAATTGTATAAATCCAAATTTAGATTATGGATAATAATTTTTCAGCACAGGTTAAAGAGATTATTTCCTTTAGTAGGGAAGAAGCCCTTCGTTTAGGAAATGATTTTATTGGCACAGAGCATCTATTACTTGGATTGATCCGAGATGGTGACAATACAGCCATTAAAGTGCTTAAACAGCTTAATATAGACCTTTACGAACTACGAAAAGAGGTTGAACTTGCTGTGAAAGACAAAACAGGTAAAAATATTGCCAATATCAACAGTCTGCCTTTAACTAAACAGGCAGAAAAGGTAATCAGGGTAACTGTTTTAGAAGCCAAAGCATTAAAAAGTCCATTGGTTGAAACGGAACACCTAATGTTGAGTATTCTAAAGAATAAGGAAAATATTGCTACACAGATTTTAAATCAATTTGATATTGATTATGATTTATTCCGCAATGAAATTGGTATGGTAGGAACAACCAATCCTCCACCAAGAAGTGAATTTCCTGATGACAATGACGATGATTTTGATGAAGAAAAGAAGGGTTCGGGCTATCAACAGTCTCGTACCGGCAAACAAGCACCTGGAGCTGCAAAAAGCAAAACACCAGTATTAGATAATTTTGGCAGAGATATAACCAAAATTGCAGAAGCAGGTAATCTTGATCCTATTGTAGGTAGAGAGCAGGAAATTGAGCGCGTTAGTCAGATTTTAAGTAGAAGAAAAAAGAACAATCCAATTTTAATTGGTGAACCTGGTGTGGGTAAAACAGCCATTGTAGAAGGCCTTGCACTAAGAATAGTTCAACGTAAAGTGAGTAGGGTTCTATTTGACAAAAGAGTCATTTCTTTGGATTTAGCTGCATTGGTAGCTGGTACAAAGTACAGAGGTCAGTTTGAAGAAAGAATGAAAGCCATCATGAATGAATTGGAGAAAAACAGAGATGTGATTTTGTTCATTGATGAAATACATACAATTGTTGGTGCAGGTGGCGCATCTGGCTCATTAGATGCTTCTAATATATTTAAACCTGCATTAGCGAGAGGGGAACTCCAATGTATTGGAGCATCTACACTGGATGAGTACAGAATGCATATTGAAAAAGATGGAGCTTTAGATAGGAGATTTCAAAAAGTATTGATTGAACCACCAAGTGTTGAAGAAACCATTCTGATTTTGAACAATATAAAGTCTAAATACGAAGATTTTCACAACGTAATTTATGGTGATGATGCAATTGAAGCATGCGTAAAATTGAGTGATCGCTACATGACAGATCGCTTGTTGCCTGACAAAGCGATAGATGTACTAGATGAAGTAGGGGCTCGTGTTCATTTGAAAAACATCAATGTTCCTGAAAGTATTGTTGAATTAGAAAAGAAAATAGAAGAAGTAAAAAACGAGAAGAATAAAGTAGTTAAGAGTCAGCGTTTTGAAGAAGCCGCTTCACTTAGAGATACAGAAAAAAGATTGGGCGAAGAATTAGAAAAAGCCAAAGGAGAGTGGGAAGAAGAAAGTAAGCACAAACGCTATCCCATTACTGAAGAAAATATTGCAGAAGTAATTTGTATGATGACGGGCATTCCTGTGAAGCGAATGGTGCAAGCAGAAACAGAGAAACTACGCCGAATGAGCGAAGACATGCGTAGCATGGTAATTGGTCAGGACGAAGCTATTAATAAAGTAGTACGTGCCATTCAAAGAAATAGAGTAGGCTTGAAGGATCCTAAAAAACCGATAGGTTCATTTATATTTCTTGGACCAACTGGAGTTGGTAAAACCGAATTAGCACGTGCTTTGGCCAGATATATGTTTGATTCAGAAGATGCGTTGATTCGTATTGATATGAGTGAGTACATGGAGAAATTTACTGTAAGCCGTTTAATTGGTGCACCTCCAGGATATGTAGGATATGAAGAAGGAGGTCAACTTACTGAAAAAGTAAGAAGAAAACCGTACAGTGTAATTCTATTAGATGAAATAGAAAAAGCCCATCCAGATATTTACAATATTTTATTACAAGTACTTGATGATGGCCAATTAACTGATGGTCTGGGTAGAAAAGTAGACTTTAAAAATACCATGATCATCATGACTTCTAATATTGGCGTACGTCAATTAAAAGAATTTGGAGATGGTGTTGGATTTGCTACAGCAACAAGAATGCAGAATTCCGAAGAGAACAACAAAGCAGTAATTGAAAAAGCTTTGAAGCGTACCTTTTCTCCAGAATTTTTGAATCGTATTGATGATGTAGTTGTGTTTAATTCTTTAACCAAAGAGAATATCTTTAACATTATTGATATCTTAATGACCGGTGTATCTAAGCGTTTACAAAATCTTGGATTCTCATTAGAACTAACGCCAGATGCAAAAGACTTTATTGCTGAGAAAGGATACGATGTGCAATTTGGAGCTAGGCCTTTACACAGGGCCATTCAAAAATATTTAGAAGATCCTTTGGCTGAAGAAATAATGAAAATGACTATCAAGCAAGGGGATGTTTTAATTGCTGATCTCAATAAAGAATTAGGCCAACTCACTTTTACTTTCAAGGAAAGAATAGAAGAGGAAGAAGCTAAAGCAGAGTCTTAATTGAGTCAACTATACTGATTAACTTTTCAGAATAGTAGGATAAGAATAAAATATACCGGTAGATAAATTCTTAATAGAGTTGGTCTATCGGCTTTATTTTTGATTACCCCAACGATAAGACTGAATATCTAATCCTGCTAGATCCAACACTCGATCTACAACAGTTCCTGTCAATTCTTCAATCGTTTTTGGTAAGCTATAAAAAGATGGAGTGGCTGGGCAAATAATACCTCCAGCTAAAGTGATGGTTTCCATATTTCGAATATGAATCAGATTATAAGGAGTTTCCCTTGCCAATAAAATCAATTTTCTTCTTTCTTTTAAAATGACATCTGCCGATCTAGTAACTAAATCGTCACTAATTCCTGCTGCAATTCTCCCTAATGTACCCATGCTACATGGTGCTACTATCATTGTATTGTATTTGGCAGATCCCGATGCAAAAGGGGCAGTAAAATCATTTTTTTCGTAAATGGGGAAAGGATATGCTTTAAAACTATCATTGCCCAATTCGGTTTGCCAAACATCTTTGGCATTTTTACTCATTACTATACCTACAGCATCGTATTGATTGTTCATCAAAACTAATTTATCTAAAATCATCTTGGCATAAATGGATCCGCTGGCTCCTGTAATGGCTATAATTATCTTATTGGGCATATTGTTACAACAAATCTACTTCGGAAAGGTTAAGTCTAGCAAAAAAAATACCCTCACTCTCGAGGGTATTTTTCTGTACGCTGTTTAATTGGGAAATTATTTATACATGATCTCGTAATACTCATGTGCCATTCTATTACTATCAAATTGAAAACGTACATCCATCATACCATTTTTCATGATCTGTCTCCAAGTATCATAGTTATCATAATACATGGGGATGATTTGTTGCTCTAAAATTTCGTATGTTTTATTCAAATCATATTCATCTTGGTCATGTTGAGACATATTTGCGTAATCAGCTTTAGGTACTACAAAACCATTGTTTCCATGGTTTACAAATTCAGGAATCCAACCATCATCTGTAGAAAAATTAACAGCCCCATTCATGGCCGCAGTCATACCAGAAGTTCCTGAGGCTTCTCTCGGAACCCTTGGATTATTCAACCAAACATCAGAAGCTTGTTTTAATCGCTTACTCAATGCCAACTCATATCCAACCAACACGGCTACATTTTTATAGTTTTTGCTTAAATGCACTAAATTATTAAATTGTGAAATTGCCGGGTAATCTACTGGATATGGTTTGCCTGCCCATATAATTTGAACGGGATACTTGGTATTGCTCAGCATTTTTTCGAATCGTTCCATATCGTAAGTAAGCATATCAGCTCGTTTATAACCAGCAAATCTGCGGGCCCAAACAATGGTTAGCACATTTGGATCGAATACTTTACCCGTTTGATCGGCTACAATTTCAAAAGCTCTTTTCTTTAAGAATTTTTTACGATCATCATAGATAAGATCATTCTTTTGTTCCATTGCATTATACAGCTGCTTATCTGACCAGTAAAACCAGTTTTGTGCATTTGTAATTGAAGTGATTGGGCAAATTCCTTCATAGTCTTTCCACATTTCTCTACTAACAACACCATGTAAAGCTGATACACCGTTGGCTTTTCTTGCGAAACGCAATGCAGCTAAAGAGTGATTAAACTGATCATCTTTAATTCCTGTTAACTTTCGAACTTCATCGATACTTAATCCACAGAAATAACTCATTTTATGACATAAATAAATATCGTGCTTTTCGTTCCCTGCTTCTTCTGGAGTATGTGTGGTAAAAACTAGATGTTCTCTAACTTTTTCAATACTCTTGAATTTATTCAACAAATAAAATGCTGAAGAAATTCCATGAGCTTCATTCAAGTGATATACATCTGGATTGAAAGACAACTCATCAATTAATTTGGCTCCTGCAACTCCTAATAAAATAAACTGAGCAACTTTGGTAGCAACATTGGCATCGTATAATCTATGTGTGATGGTTTGAGAAACATAATCGTTCTCTGGTAAATCGGTACTCAACAAAAAGAGGGGAGCACTTTTAAAAGTTTCCGGATTCAAATAAAAAGCTTTCACCCAAACTGGATGTTCGTGTATCATTATTTGAAATTTGATACCTGTGTCTTCTAGAAAACTATAATTTTTTTCCATGAAGGTGACTTGCAAAGTTTGATCTTGATTTCTTGCTTGATCATAATATCCATATTTCCATAAGATACCGACACCTATCATGTTTTGGCTTAATTCATAGGCACTTCTTAAATGAGATCCTGCTAAATAACCCAATCCGCCACTGTAAATTTTTAAAGGTTGATGTATAGCGAATTCCATTGAGAAATAAGCTGCTTTTTTCGAATACTGATCATTAATTGGATAAGGAACTTGGTAATTTCTAAAACGCATAAATAATTGTTTGGTTTGCTTTTCTTGGTGCAATATAAGTGAAATTCAGAAAAATGTAATTTTTACACATTAACATAAGTGGATAAACCCGAATGCAAATGATGGTTATCGCTTCTTTTGTAATTTTTGCTTTGGTTCTTTCTTTTTGACAAAGGAATCATTAAAGAAACATTTAATTCCACGATGATTGCCACAACTGCCTTGTTCTTTTAAAGTAATTTCATTGCCTTCAAATATAAAATCGATAATACATGGATCTCCATTTTCATTAAATACTCCTCTAGTGGGCTTTTTCATTTGTAAAATTCCTTTTAATTCTCCAATACATGATCCTTCGTTTCTTTCGAAGTGAACAAAAAAAGCATAATTATTCAAATCTTTACCATCGCGGATAGAAACATAATTCTTTTTATCTTTAATATAATCACCACTGAATTTATTCTTTTTCGGTAATGTATCTAATGGATTAATTACATCGGATTTTTTAGGATCTTCGTTAGAGTCATTTATCACTACCATAAAAATTCCCACATCATTGTATACCCAGCCTGCTCTTGAGAATTGTAGTTGATTGTCTTTTACCATTTTTTCTTTACTAATTAAAAAAGTAGGTTCTTTATTTATGGATAATGAATGTGAATATTCATCATTGTATTCGTTTTGTAATAGTTCTTTGGCGCCAAGAAATTTATTTTTTTTGTCTGTAACAAAAACAGCAAGTTGCTTTAGTTTTTGTTGAGAAATTATGACTAGATAATAATGTTCTTTTTCTTTTTCAATTTTCCCGATAGGGTGGATAATAAATTTTCTATTCTTTCCAGTTATGGTTGTAAAAGCACTATCTGGAAAAAATTGTAAAAAAGCTTTAATTCCAATGGTAATTGTATCTGCAGATTTATCAATATTGGTATCACTTACCGAATAGGGAAGACTAAGTGGTTTGAAAATACCAAAGAAATCTTTTTGGTTTAAAGGGACGTCTCCCGAAAGGTCAATTTGTTTTTCTTTACAGCTAAAAATGAGCAAAATCAACAATGCTCCAATCCATTTATTCATACCTGAATATTTGCAATAAAAATACACTTTATAGTGACTTTGCCTATTTTTTGTTTGTTAAGATGGCCGAATAAATTTAGATTTATCCTAATTATTATTGAATGAGGATACATCCTGAGAATTCTTTGAGCGAAGTGCATGAGTCTGTTGACACTACATTGCCTAGAAAAGGCTTTAAACGAATACTTGCATACATAGGGCCGGCATACTTGGTTAGTGTAGGCTATATGGATCCTGGCAATTGGGCCACGGATTTACAGGGAGGTGCGCAATTTGGATATAAATTGATCTGGGTTTTATTAATGAGTAATTTAATGGCACTTTTATTACAAAGCTTAAGTGCCAGGCTTGGAATTGTTAGGCGAAGAGATTTAGCACAAGCCAATCGAGAGGTTTACCCGCCTGTGGTTAATTTTTGTCTTTATATTTTAGCTGAATTGGCCATTGCTGCATGTGATTTGGCTGAAGTATTGGGTATGGCTATTGGAATTCATTTACTAACAGGTATACCTATTGTGTGGGGCACAGCCATTACTGTACTGGATACTTTTTTATTTTTATTATTACAGCAATATGGGATTAGAAAAATGGAAGCGTTTATTATTGGTCTTGTAGTAGTAATTGGCGCATCTTTTTTAGTGCAAATATTGCTTGCTCAGCCTCCTTTGCTGGAAGTAGCAAAAGGACTTGTACCTACTCCATTAAATGATAAAGCATTATATATTGCCGTTGGAATTATTGGCGCTACAGTTATGCCACATAATTTGTATTTGCATTCGGCTTTAGTTCAAACAAGAAAAATTGCTCCAGACAAAGCAGGGATTAAAACTGCGTTGAAATACAATTTTATTGATAGTACCATTGCATTGAATGCAGCATTTTTAGTAAATACGGCAATTCTTGTTTTGGCCGCAACAGTCTTTTTTAATACAGGCAATACACAAGTTGCCAAAATAGAAGATGCACATAAATTATTGCAACCGCTATTAGGCTCAGCCTTAGCTCCAATACTATTTGCAATTGCATTAATTGCTGCTGGACAAAGTTCTACAATAACGGGAACGCTTGCTGGTCAAATAGTTATGGAAGGTTATTTGCAATTAAGAATTAATCCTTGGTTGAGAAGATTACTTACTCGATTAATTGCCATTGTTCCGGCAGTTTTGGTTATTTTAATTTATGGAGTAGATAAAGTTGACGACTTATTGGTTTTTAGTCAAGTAATATTAAGTCTTCAATTGGGTTTTGCAGTAATTCCATTAATTCATTTTGTGAGTGATAAATCTACAATGGGCCAATTTGCGATTGGTAATTCAACCAAAATATTCGCTTGGTTGGTAGCTGCCATTTTGGTTATTTTAAATGTAAACCTTGTATCTAATGAAGCAATTGTTTTATTAAATTCTTCTATCGGAATAATACCAAAAATTTTCATTATTCTATTTATTCTGGCTTTTATTTGGCTTTTTCTTACCATGACATTTTATCCAATCTTTCAAAAAAGAAAAGTTGCTAAAGAAGCATTAATGCATGGGGAAGCAATAATATTAGAACATTTGCAAGTAAATAAACTGAATCGGATTGCCATAGCATTAGAATTTACGCCCTCCGACGAAAAACTGATCGCTCATGCATTAGCACAAGGAAGTGACCAAGTAGGGTATGTTTTACTTCATATTGTTGAAAGTGTTTCTGCAAAATACCTAAAAGCAGCAAGTGATGATGCTGAAACAAGGAAAGACAAAGAAAGATTGGAATCATACGTAATTCAATTATCTAGTAAGGGGTATCATGTTAAAGGTATTTTAGGTTATCATAATAGAGTAAATGAAATTGTGCGAATTGTGAAGGAGTCCAATGTAGATATGCTTGTAATGGGAGCCCACCGACATGCAGGATTGAAAGATTATATTTTTGGTGAAACAATAGAAGATGTTCGGCATCAATTAGCTATACCAGTATTGATAGTCAATGTTTAATGTAGAATAATGCTGATTTTTTCAATATATTTGATCTCCTCGAATCAATAAAAAACAAAGAATGGCGCAGAAAATTAAAGTAGCAAATCCAGTAGTAGAGCTAGATGGAGACGAAATGACCAGGATAATCTGGAAGTTTATTAAAGAGAAATTAATATTACCCTACTTAGAATTAGACATAAAATATTACGACCTTGGAATGGAATATCGTGATGAAACCAACGACCAGGTAACCGTAGATGCTGCAAATGCAATTAAGGAATATGGGGTTGGAATAAAATGCGCCACTATTACTCCAGACGAAGCAAGAGTTGCAGAGTTTAAGCTCAAGCAAATGTGGAAGAGCCCCAATGGTACCATCAGAAATATTCTAGACGGAACTGTTTTTAGAGAGCCAATTGTTTGCAAAAATGTTCCAAGATTGGTACCCAATTGGACTGCCCCTATTTGTATTGGAAGACATGCCTTTGGAGATCAATATCGTGCAACCGATTTTGTAACAAAAGGGAAAGGTAAATTAACCGTTAAGTTCGAAGGCGAAGATGGAACCATACAAGAATTTGAAGTATATAATTTTAAAGGAGATGGAGTTGCGCTAGCAATGTATAATACCGATGAAAGTATTATTGGTTTTGCAAGATCTTGTTTTAATCAAGCTTTAATAAAAAAATGGCCTTTGTATTTATCTACAAAAAATACCATATTAAAGAAATATGATGGTCGTTTTAAAGATATTTTTGAAGACATCTATCAGAAAGAATTTAAACAGTTGTATGTTAATGCTGGTATCACATATGAACATCGATTAATTGATGACATGGTTGCTAGTGCCTTAAAATGGAATGGCAATTTTGTTTGGGCTTGTAAAAATTATGATGGAGATGTACAAAGTGATACTGTTGCTCAAGGTTTTGGATCTTTGGGTTTAATGACTTCCACTTTAGTAACTCCTGATGGAAAAGTGATGGAAGCAGAGGCTGCACATGGAACAGTTACCAGACATTTTAGAGAGTATCAAAAAGGCAACCCAACATCAACCAATCCAATTGCATCTATTTTTGCTTGGACTAGGGGATTAGAATTCAGGGGTAAGCTTGATGATAACCAAGCCCTAGTTGATTTTTGTACGGCTCTTGAAACAGTATGTGTAGAAGTTGTTGAGAGTGGTAAAATGACCAAGGACTTAGCTGTTTGCATTTATGGCAATAAGGTAAAACATGGAGAACATTATTTATATACCGAAGAATTCTTAGATGCAATTGATGCAGAACTACAAAAGAAATTAGTAAAATAATCAAACACTATTTAAAACAAAAAGCTGTCTTCTGAGTCAGCTTTTTTTGTTTCAACTATTTATGCTAAGCACTAAACTGCCTTAAATGATGGTCAAAATGTTTCCATTGGCTATAGCCCCATTCTGTCTCGGTCAGTTTTCCAAATAACGGATGATTAATAGGAGAGGGAAATTCTTCTTTACCATTTGCAAACTTATCTAAGGTTGCTAATAATTTTGCTTTTTCAATATCAAAGTCACGCTCATCGGTGATGATCATTTTTTTAGCAGTAGGTAATCCTTCTTTG
>JANOQC010000024.1:0-63027 GCA_031422175.1 Sphingobacteriia bacterium
CCTTGCGTGGCACTTGTAAAATAAACATCATTAAGTGTAATTGTTGTTCCCGATGTTTGCGCTGTCCAAGTTGTGCCCCCATTACTCGTTGTTAGTATCACTCCAGCATTACCCACGGCCCAACCTTGGGTGGCACTAGTGAAATATACACTGTTTAAATTTGTTGTTATTCCCGATGTTTGAATGGGCCAAGTTGTGCCACCGTTACTTGTTGTTTGAATTAATCCACGATTACCCACTACCCAACCCTGTGTGGAACTGGTGAAAAAAACGTCAGCATATGTTTGACCAATAGTACTCGAACTTTGCACTATCCAAGTTGTTCCACCATCACTCGTTGTTTGTATTCTGCCATTATCACCCACAGCCCAACCCTGTGTAGAACTTGTAAAATATACACCATTAAATTGTATTATAGTATTATTTGATGGTGGCTGTCTCCAAATTGTACCACCATTGCTTGTTGTAAGTATAGTTCCATTATTCCCAACTGCCCAACCATGAGTGGAATTAGTGAAATGTACACTGTTTAAAATATCTACTGATCCAGATGTTTGCAATGTCCAAGTTATGCCACCATCGCTTGTTGTAAGGATTCTTCCACTAAACCCCACTGCCCAACCCTGTGTAGAAGTGGTGAAATATACACTTCTTAAAGTTGATGTTGTTCCCGAAGTTCGACCAGTCCAAGTAGTGCCTCCATTAATCGTTGTAAGAATTGTTCCTCTAGAACCCACTGCCCAACCCTGTGTGGCACTTATGAAATGTACACTATTGAGTGGACTTATAGTTCCCGATGTTTGGATTGTCCAAGTTGTACCGCCATTACTCGTTGTTACAATAGTTCCATTATTACCCACAGCCCAACCCCTCAAAGCACTAGTGAAATATACACTATTCAATGTTCCTGTAGTTCCCGATGTTTGCGCTGTCCAAGTTGTGCCTCCATTAATCGTTGTAAGAATAGTTCCATCAGAACCAACTGCCCAACCCTGTGTAGAACTAGTGAAATATATACCTAATAATGAACTTGAAGTTCCTACTGTTTGCGCTGTCCAAGTTGAGCCACCATTGCTTGTAGTTAGCATAGTGCCATTACTACCCACTGCCCAACCCTGCATGGAACTTGTAAAAAAAATACCATTTATTGTATTTGGAGAAGTACTCAATAATTGGGGAGTCCAAGTTATGCCTCCATTACTTGTTGTAAGGATTGTTCCACCAGAACCCGCTACCCAACCCTGTGTAGAACTAGTGAAATATACAGCAGTTAAATTAGTAACTATACCAGATGTTTGCTGTGTCCAGGTTATTCCACCATTACTGGTTGTAAGGATTATTCCACCATTACCCACTGCCCAACCCTGTGTGGAACTAGTGAAATATACACTGTTAAATTGATTTGTTACATAATTGCCTCCAGCTTGTATTGGCGTTTGCCAAGTTTGGGCATTTAGATAACTAAAGCCAACATTAAAACTTAATAATAATAACAATACTAACTTGTAAATATATTTCATAAGCTGGTAGGGAAAATAGATTATTTAAATACCCTTAATTAAATTCAAAAACATAGGGATGGCGAAAATAGGGGAAACCCTCTCAAAAAAAGTATCCAAAGAAAAAATACAAATTAGGTGGTATGTATAAATATGTGGATAACTACAAACTTTTTACAAATAAGGTGCAGTAACACTTTGTTTATTTTTTTTAATGCCAGCAGGCACTCCAGCATAAACCAGCTCTCCTCCTGCATCTCCAGCTTCAGGGCCTAATTCAATTAACCAATCTGCCGATTTTAGCACATCAGTATTGTGTTCTATTACAATCAATGAATGACCTTGTTCTATCAACGCATTAAAGGATGCTAACAATTTCTTAATATCATGAAAATGTAAACCAGTAGTTGGTTCATCAAAAATAAATAATACATGTCCAATGCCTTTTCCTTTGCCTAAGAAGCTGGCTAATTTTACTCGCTGCGCTTCTCCCCCACTTAATGTATCGCTGCTTTGTCCTAATTTGATGTATCCCAAACCAACGTCCTGTAAGGGTTGTATGGCTTTCTGTATGGCTTTTTCTTCTTTAAAAAATTCAATAGCTTCATCAACACTCAATTCCAATAATTCATAAATGGATTTGCCATTGCACTTTACCTCTAACACTTCTTCTTTAAATCTTTTTCCTCCACATGATTCACAGGTAAGATGTACATCTGCTAAAAATTGCATCTCTACAACTGTTTCACCTTCCCCTTTACAAGTGTCGCATCTTCCTCCATCTACATTAAATGAAAAATGTTTGGGCAAGAACCCGCGCATTTTTGCCAATCCCTGTTTTGAATATAAATCTCTTATAGAATCGTAAGCTTTAATATACGTAATAGGATTACTGCGCGAAGATTTGCCTATTGGATTTTGATCGATCATTTCAATTGAATTAATCGAATCAATATCTCCTGATATATTTTTATGCACTCCCACTTTATCTGCTGGCTCCCCTTTTATTTTCTGCAAAGCAGGATACAAAATTTGTTTGATCAAAGTAGTTTTACCACTTCCACTAACACCAGCAACAACTGTTAAAGTGTGAAGTGGAAATTCAACCGTTATATCTTTTAAATTATTTTGCCTTCCACCTTCAACAGAAATACTGCTGGTCCACTTTCGAACTTGCTTAGGTGCTTCAATACTTAATTTTCCGGTGAGGTATTTGCCTGTTAAACTTTCTGGATGCTTAATTATAAAATCGTAATTACCAGCTGCAACTACTTCACCACCCAAATGAGAAGCCAATGGACCCATATCTATAATATGATCTGCTTCGCGCATCATCATTTCGTCGTGCTCTACTACTACAACAGTATTGCCTAAATCACGCAATGATTTTAATACTTCAATTAAACGGGCAGTGTCTCTTGAATGCAAACCGATTGAAGGCTCATCTAAAATGTATAAGGAGTTGGTTAAATTACTTCCTAAACTTCTAGTTAATTGTATACGTTGACTCTCTCCACCACTTAATGAATTGGCCAATCTATTTAAAGTAAGATAACCCAAGCCAACATCCAATAAGGTTTTGATGCGTTGGTGTAATTCTAATAAAATTCTTTTAGCCACTTGTTGGTCGTGCTCACATATAACTAATTGATCAAACCAAATTTGAAGATCACGAACGGGCATATCACATAACTCAGCAATATGTTTTGTTCCTACTTTTACATATAAAGCTTCTTTTCGCAGTCTGTATCCTTCACATTCAGTGCAAGCCGTTCTACCCCGATATCTACTCAATAAAACACGGTATTGAACTTTGTATAAATTAGACTCTACTTCCTTAAAAAAATTGCTGATGCCTAAAGCGCCAGTTGCCCCATTCCACAACTGTTGGTATTGCTCTTTGGTTAAATCCATGATTGGTTTGTGAATGGGGAAATTAAATTTGGCAGCTCCTTTAATAAATTGTTCTTTCCACCATCCTAACTTCTCCCCTTTCCATGGTGCAATTGCACCCTCATATAAAGACAAACGTTTATCAGGAATCACTAGATCAGTATCAATACCCAACACTTGCCCAAAGCCTTCACAAACTGGGCATGCGCCATAAGGATTATTAAAAGAAAATAAATTGGGAGATGGCTCTTCAAAAACAATGCCATCTGCTTCAAACTTATTACTAAAGTGAACAAGTTTTGCTCCATTTATTTCAATCTTCATTTCTCCATCGCCTTCGTAAAAAGCCGTACCGATTGAATCGGATAATCGATGCAAGTCTTCTTCATCAAATGTTTTCACTACAATACGGTCGATGAGTACAAAGAAATCGGAAGCAGCATTAGCGATTTGAGATTTGAGTTCCTTGTCGGTTAATTCAAGTAGTGCTTCGATACGATTTATCTTTTCTTGTATTCCGTCGGACCCCTTCTCCAGCCTTAAGTACATGCGTGAAAATCCTTTCTGCATCAATATATTCAACTCTTCTCTGATTGCTCTATTTGCATGTTGTTTAAATCCAACTAGTATAATTACTTTAGATCCATCCGTTAACTGAGTGATGGCCTTCATCACATCTCCAACATCATCTTTTTTTACAGGCTTTCCTGTAACTGGTGAAATCGTTTTGCCAATACGAGCATACATCAAACGCAAGTAATCATAGATTTCCGTCATACTGCCGACCGTACTTCTGGGCGTGCGGGTGATTACTTTTTGTTCAATGGCTATGGCCGGACAAAGCCCTTTAATGTAATCCACATCTGGTTTAACCATCCTAGCCATAAATTGACGAGCATATGCGCTGAGGCTTTCCGCATAGCGTCGCTGACCTTCTGCAAATAATGTATCGATAGTTAAAGAAGATTTACCACTTCCAGAAACACCAGTAACCACAATGAGTTTATTCCTTGGAAAGTTTACTGAAACATTCTTGAGGTTATGCGTTCTAGCACCAGTAACAACAATATCTCCATTTAATGTATTAGTAATAAGAGACACTTCCCGAGTTTTTTTTGTTGTCATATAGATTTCCCTAACGTTACAAAAGTAACAGAATATTACAGCTTTAGTTGAGTAAGTACTGAATAAGTATCAAAAAATCAATGATTTGTAATGTGCATAACCTAGATGGATGAAAATATGATTTCCACAAAGTATTTGTGAATGTAAAAGAATTCTAATTTGTTCTCGATTTAAGAATCGTTATCCAATATCCTGAATTTTTGAACATCCTAACTCAAAAACCAACACTATGAGAACAATGGACCATGCGTCTGACAATGAGTTGATAAGGGCCTTTCAAGATGGCGATACCGATGCCTTTGAAACACTTATCTATCGTTACAAAGACAAGATTTTTTCTTCTATTCTTTTCTTCGTTAAAGATACCTATTTGGCTGAAGACCTTTTTCAGGATGTATTTATCAAAATAATAGATACATTAAAGAACAAGCGTTATACCGAAGAAGGAAAATTTTTGCCATGGGCATTGAGAATTGCTCATAATTTATGCGTAGATTATTTTCGCAAGGTTAAGCGTACCCCAGCTATCAAAACCAGCGATAACAACGATATTTTTGATGTATTACAAATTTCAGAGGAAGCGCCTGATGGAAAAATCATGCAGGGCCAAAGCCACGACAGAGTAAGAAAAATGCTCGACCTTTTACCAGAAGAACAAAGAGAAATAATTGTACTAAGGCATTATGCCAATATGAGTTTTAAAGAAATTGCCGAAATTACTAATTGCAGTATCAACACTGCTTTGGGTAGAATGAGGTATGGTTTAATCAATCTTAGAAAGATGATGACCGAAAAACAAATTGCACTTTAACAAAGAACCCCACTGAGCAACGGGGGTTTTTTATTGCTCAGTGGAATTAGTCAAGAATGATTGTTTTAATGTTTTAATATCCGCTATTAGTTGTTGCATTTCTAGAGGCAAAGTACCATTGTAAATTCCTCGTATCCTTCTATACTGATCAACTAAAATAAAATGTTCAGTGTGCAAAAATTCTGTACTGTCTTTACTATATCCAATATCCTCTTCAGCAAAATAAGACTTACGAGCAAGCTGATAAATATCTGCTTTATTACCTGTTAAAAAATGCCAATTCGGATTATGGATTTCATTTCGTGTTTTGTATTTTTTTAATACATATGGTTTATCTATCCATGGAGTTACTGAATAGGACAGTAAAATAAAATTGGTATCGTTTTTTAAATCTTCATTCACCAATTTCATATTTTTTGTCATGGTAGGGCAAATACTTCCACATGAAGTAAAAATAAAATTGGCCACATGTATTTTATCTTTTACTTGCTCCTGTGTTATAATGGTACTGTCTTGATTTAAAAAAGCAAAGTTGGCAATGGTATGTGTGGTGGTGCTTTTTAATGCTGTAGTATCTTTTATAAATATTGGTGTAAAATCTGGTGTATTGTAATAAGGCAATTGAATAGTACTACTCTTTTTATCAGCACAATATAAAAAGCAGCAACTACTTAACAACAAAAATACTGTCTGATACATTTTTACAATTTTTAGTTCCTAATAATCCATACCTTTTTCCTGAGATAATTACATAATTAGATTTTATTTTTCCATTATCATACCAAGACTTTTGTACTCCCTCTTCCTGCCCATTTACAAAATGTGCTATATGTGATATTTTACCATCAAAGCTCCATTCATTCATTTCCCCTTCATAAACATCATCTTTTGCTATATATTCAAAGCGTTTTTTTCCATTCTCCCAATAAGAAATTTGAGGTCCATTTTTCTTACCGGCTTTATACCACCTAGTTTCCCAAATTTGTTTATTAGGAAACCATTTGCTAACTTTTCCTTCTAATAATCCATTATTGTATCCTGCAAAAAAAATACTGTCTTTCCCATTTCCAGCCAATTGAAATAGATAGCCACTAAAACGTTTGTTTAATAAAAACAAAGTATCCTGATGTAAAACAAATCCATCAGTTGTACTTGACAGATAGTTATTCGGTATAGAATTTTTTGTCTGGTATACAATTGTTTTTATTTCTTCTTTACAAGAAAAGTTAAAGAGCATTAATGCCAAACAAAGTAGCTTATATTTATTGAGATACTGTTCCTGCTGTACCATAAAAACCATTTCCATTTAAATAAGGTGACTCAGTAGTAAAATGATAATGATAAATTCCATTCGGATACTCGGTAGTTGCATGGGTATGTCCATGATATACATCCAACATTGCGTTAGTTACCGCAACTCCATTTTCAACTGGTCCATACGCTGGAAAACCGTCCAATAAAAAACCCAATAATGCAGAACTACTTGCTTTAACAGAAGTAAGGTATTTTGGCTCTACATGGTAATGATATTGTCCACTCTGTTGAGGATGTCCCCACCATTGATCAAAACCATTGATTTCGTTGGTTAAAGCCGCATTCATAGCTGCATATTGGTTAAACAATGGAACTCCATTAATTGCTACTCCAATAGGACCACCTGGTGTGGCTGCATGAGTTGATGAAACCAATGGATTCACTGGAATTTTAAAAGTAAGCGTTTGTGTAACTATTGAATTGGGGTTTTTGGAAAAAGTATTACCACCAAATGTTGTTCCACTAAAAGCTTCATACAAAGCATTCGTTGTAGCATAATAAGCACTTTTATGATCCGGAGCACCGTTGGTTTTAATAGTAATATAAGTACCATCAGATGTAATGCTACTTGCACCATAAATTTTCTGATAAACGGCAGGTACGGTTGCGTTAGTTGATGTTACTGGTGAAGCTGTATCTGCCGATTTTTTACATGCACTCGAAGCAATTAAAATTGAGAAGAGTAGGACCTTAATGATTTTCATAAAATGAATTTTTAAAGATTAAATATTCGATTGTTTATCTTGAATAAGCATGGCGCCATTTCAGTTATTTAATAATTAGACGAAGAATCAAATAAAAACACTCGCTTGCGTATTAAATTAATTTTGATCAGGTGGAGGAGGCGGTCGATGACCACGAGGAGGTGGCGGACCTTGTGGCCGATTTCGCATTCGCATGATGGATTCTTGTATAATCTGATCGAATTTGATTTTCTGCGCAGAATCGCAAATTTTTCTAACCGCTTTGAAATGATTCAAAGTGGTTACATCCAACAAA
Organism: Sphingobacteriia bacterium; assembly: GCA_031422175.1. Taxonomy (GTDB): domain Bacteria; phylum Bacteroidota; class Bacteroidia; order Chitinophagales; family Chitinophagaceae; genus Sediminibacterium. The sequence continues at coordinate 7,642 of JANOQC010000024.1, forward strand.
TTTTCTGCTGATGCAACTTTATTCCAAGCATTGCTAATAGTTGTTTCACTTACCGTATCATTTTTAACCAATCCGAAAAAGTCGTTTTTATATTGCTCTATTTCTTTCCTAATTGGATCGACTGTATTACGATGTTCATTTCTTAGCGCTTCAAATGCGTTTAGTTGTGTGGCAGAAAATTTCAATTCATTGGTTAAATAATCTCCGCCTTTATTCATTCTAGGAGGAGGAAGTTGATTCAGATTTTCAGAAGAAGATTGGCGCCACCAAAAAATTCCAAAGCTGATAATATTGGCAACCAATAAAATGATGACAATGATATTTAAATTTCGATTTTTAGAAAGTTGGTTCATACAAAATAATTTAATAAACAGTAGCTGTGTTTAAGTTGTATTCACTTGAAAAATCATTTACTGTTGATACAATATTTGAAACTTCAGTTTGTGATTGATTCCTTTTATTGGTTTGTTTGATAAGTAAAAAAGCATTCAATACAAAAATGAATGTTAGCACTCCAATAACCAATGCAGGCTTGAATTGGAATATAAAAGAATTCGATTTTTTCTCCTCCAATGCATTCATTTTATGCATCAGCTTAGCGTAAAAATAGGGCGATGGATTGGCCCGTTGTATTCCCTCCACACTTTCTATTATTTCATCTACATTTTTTGAGTAAATTTTTTTCATATTATATAATTATGATTTACTAATCCTTTTCTGTAAATTTATTTTTGCCCGATGCATATAAGCTTCCACTGCTTTCACGGTTGTATTCATAACCTCACTGGTTTGCTGATAATTCAATCCTTCTATTTTTATTAATACAAATGCCACTTTTTGATTTTCTGGTAGCGAATGCAATGATTTAAATAAAAGCGCTGCATCTTCTTTTTTTTCCAATTGAACACCAGGATGGTTAAAGTCGGTTTGCTCATATTCAAGCTCGTTGTCCCCACCAAAAAGGTTCAATATTTTACCAAACCTCTTTTTGGTTCTTTTCTTTCTTTCCCAATCCAATGCCTTTGTTGTTGCAATTCGATAAATCCAGGTAGATAATTTGGCATCCTGTCTAAAACCGTTTATACTCCTATAAACCTGAATAAATACTTCCTGGCTAATGTCTTCTGCTTCTTGTTCTTGCTGTACAATACTTAAAACGGTATTGAATACCATTTGCTGATAGTTTTCTACCAACTCCGTAAAAGCAGCTTGGTCTTTCTCCTGTAAAGCTTTTATGAGTGCAGTTTCTGTCAAATTATACAGCCTGTTAAATGGTTAGATGTGAAATGGAGTAAAAACCTTCTCTTCATTAGAAAAATAATTTCTAATAAATGATTGTTCAAAAATTTACCAAAAATTCTACTTTGCTTGTGTTTTATCAAAAACCATTTTAACGGCGTCTAAATGGCCAATGAATAATTTTATATCAGGATTATAGCCGTATTTAATAGTACTGATTGGCTTGCCATCGAGGTCTAGAAACATATACAATGGCTGTGCATTGAATCCAAATTGAGTGATCTCATAATCTAAATTGCGATCTCCTTCGGTAATTACTTTATCGCCATCCTTTTTTATATATTGTTCATTTAACGGCAATTCAGTTGATTCATCTACATATAAACTGACCAAAACGAAATTCTCGCGCATTCTTTTCAACACTTCAGGATCCTTCCACACTTCTTTTTCCATTTTTCTACAATTGGCACAACTATGACCTGTAAAATCGAGCATGATGGGCTTCTTCAAAACTTTTGCCGCAGCCAATCCTTCTTCTAATGTAAAATAGGCAGTAAGATTATAAGGAACATGCAATTTATCTGTTAGCCTTTTAGGAGATTCGGCTGATGAACCGGTGTTAGAAACTTTTATAACACTGCCTTGTTGATATTTGAGCGCATCTAAATTGAAATCTTGGGTTTCATCTGGAGGAATGAATCCACTCAAGTGACGCAATGGAGCTCCCCATAAACCCGGAATTAAATAAAGAACAAACGAAAAAGTAGCAATAGCAAAAAATAATCTTGGTACACTCAAATAAGGCAAATCACTATCGTGTGAAAATTTGATTTTCCCGAGTAAATAAATGCCCATCAATCCGAAAACAACAATCCACAATACTAAAAAAACATCTCTATCCAATAAGCGCCAATGATATATCAAGTCTACGTTCGATAGGAATTTCAACGCCAAAGCCAATTCTATAAATCCAAAACAAACTTTTACTGAATTCAACCAACCACCACTTTTTGGCAATGACTGTAGTAAAGTTGGGAAAAAAGCAAATAGAGAAAAGGGCAATGCCAAACCAGCCCCAAAGCCCAACATACCTATTACTGGAGCAGAAGAAACACCCCCAGAACTAGCTTGACCCAGTAAAGTTCCAACAATTGGACCAGTACAGGAGAATGAAACAATTACCAAAGTGAGTGCCATAAAAAATATACCAACCAAACCGCCTTTGCCTGCTTTTTGATCTGCTTTGTTGGCCCAACTATTGGGCAATTGAATTTCGAAAACGCCAAAAAAGGAGATAGCAAAAATTAAAAATATCATGAAGAAAACGATATTGGAAATAGCACTTGTAGATATCTGGTACAATACATCATCTCCAAAAATTAATACCAAAACAAATGTAGGAATGGTATAAATTAAAATGATTGATAATGAATACCAAAGCGCATTTCTCAAGCCCTCCGCTTTCGTTTTGCTTCTTTTTAAAAAGAAACTAACAGTTACGGGAATCAATGGAAAAACACAAGGTGTAATTACGGCAATTAATCCTGTGATAAAACACAATAGAAAAATTTGCCAAATAGATTTACCTTCTACGCTCCCTGCATCGTTTGAATTGGATTCGTTTGTTGCTGGTTTGTTAACAGGCAGCGTAAAAGCCAACTCTCCACTCGGAAAATTATTACCAGATTTACCCAACCACACAAACTTTCCTTTGATTATTGCACTATCCTTACTATCAATATGCAAAGGGAAAATAAAAATAACGGAGTCGGAAAATAAGCGGTAAGTAGATTTACTATCGCTATTTTCTGGCACCAACATCAATATTCCATTCTCAGTTGTTGTGTCGGAATTATACTGAAAACTAGCACTCAAACTATCTAGTTGCAATGAAGACACAAATGGATCATCTTCTCCTCGATTTTTAACTGAAAAAATTTCAGTGCCTTTATCGAGTGTTGCTTTTACTAGTAAATGAACAATTGAATCATTGATTCTTTCTGTACTAAAGCTAACTTGCACAAGCTGTTTATCCTGTGCAAAAATCAATGTTGAAAAAATGAACATTGAAATAATTAATCCAAGACTTTTTTTCATTTACAAATTTTCGTGGTGCTTATTGTAATTTCAAATCGAATGTTTTCTTTGTTGGTGGCAAACATTGAGTATCGTCGCAAACCAAAAAATTAACTGATCCAGTAATATTTGTGTTAACACCCCCTTTTACTTTTACAACTTGAGTATAAACTACTTTTCCTGAATAATAAAAAACTTGGACACCAAAAATCTTATCATTGATTTTTTCCATTTTTCCGGTTTCTTTTGTTTTCCCCTCCATAACAATCAAGGGGTTATTATTGAAAGTGATTTTTGTAGGAATAGGACCGCCTGATGGTGTAGTTTGAGCATACATATGCCAAGGTTTTGGAACATCGGCCGTAATTACTATTTCATAAATACCTGTTGCACGCTTATTGGCCTTGTATGTCCAAGCAACAGGCTCTTTCACCTGACTTTGAGCATTTAAAAAAATCATTACAGTTGTTAAAACTAGGAGTGCTTTTTTCATAAATAAACTTAATTGATATTCAAAATTTCAAATACTTTTTTGCCATCGATATTATTTAATAATGTAGAAGTGGCTCTTTCAGGATGTGGCATCATGCCGAATACATTATTATTATAATTACGAATACCTGCAATATTCCTTACAGCACCATTTGGATTGGCCAATTCGTTAATTTCTCCTATTTCGGAACAATATTTGAAAATTACTTGATTGTTTTTTTCTAAATGATCTAATGTGTTTTCGTCGGCATGAAAACGTCCCTCACCATGAGCAATAGGTATTTTTAATGCTTTACCAGCATCATTTTTAATGAACACATTTTTACAAATGAATTGTTGATTGGCATTCTGTAATAATACCCCTGGCAATAAACCACTTTCACATAATATTTGAAACCCATTGCAAACACCCAATACTTTTCCACCTTGGTTGGCAAATTCAATCACCGATTGCATCATCGGACTAAATCTAGCAATTGCGCCACATCGTAAATAATCTCCATAAGAAAACCCACCAGGTAAAACAATACAATCATTGGTAGAAAAGGCTGACAAATCTTTGTCTTTGTGCCAAAGCATGATTACCTCTTTTTCAAGGTCGTTCTGCAATGCATCTTGCATATCTCTATCGCAATTTGACCCCGGGAAAACTACAACTCCAAATTTCATGGACTAATCTCATTTTAGGGGCTAAAGGTACAAATCAACAATGGAAAGATTGGTTAATTTTTAAGCATTTCCCAATTATTATACACAATGGCTGTAATCATCAGCAAAAACAACAAATTAGGAATGATAGGACGTCTTGGGTAAGAGAAAGCGTTAGATACAATCGCAGAAACTGGAACTAAACATAAAAAGCAAGCTTGAATACCGGAGCCTTTAAATACAAATGGCACAGTAAATAAGAATAAACTCATCAGTAATAGTACCGACCAATTCTTTCTTATCTGAATAACCAATCTGCTATTGAATTGTTGCCAATAAATGAACCCTGTTAAAAAGCTTAATGCAAAAACAGACAAACTAATGATAAAGTTTTTGTTAAAGATCAAAGCAGGAATTTCAAAATGTATTTTAGGTAGATATTGCACCAATGAATCCAATTGATCAGTTACAAACAACCATGCCCCTAGAAAATAATAAGGAACAAGTATTCCCATTATTAAAACGAACCACTCTTGCAATTTAAAAGGTCGTAAAATAGCTAGAGCAAAAATAATTATAATTATTATCAGTGCTATTGGATGGTAGGCTATTATGGAAATACCCACTAAGATGCCTATATTAAAAAGTACTTCTTTTGGGTTAGGTCGATTATATAATTGAACAATTTTAATAACCAACCAGATCAATAAAAAGTTTGCCAATATTGCTGGAGTTAAATAACACCATGAAGTAAATAAACCCGAAAGCAAAACATAGCTCATTGCTACAGTATAATCAGATTGTTGAAATAATTTAATTTCATTAAATAAAAAATTCAATCTAATTGCTTGAAGTAGTAAAGCTATCATATAAATAATGAACAAAAAATTAGGATTGATATTGGTAAAATACCGTTGCAATAATAAAGCAAGTAGGCCATCATTTGTATAAGCCGGTAATTGCGAATTAATTACAAAAAAGTGAAAATGAACTCCAATACTCAACAACACAAGGAAAAGTACGTTTACTACTGATTTGTCTTTAAATAAAAAAACCACGGCTTAAATTTAAAAGTCAACTTTTACAAAGCATGTATATCCTCTATACATACATGGCATAACAGCTTGTCTTAACCCAACTTGCTTGATATGCTTTGGCATAAAATCATATCCCTTATCTAAATTCTTTATTGTTGGATTTCTATCTATCTGACCAATGGGCGACATACTTTGATCGGTTAACACATTGCTTCTTTTCTCTTGTAGATTAAATAAGAAATGAACCTGATCACCGCTATTTACAATTCCATATCCTATATAGTTATCCGTATTGTCGTCGTATTGTGTTTTTCTAATTACATTACTCCATTCCATTTTACCATCTGGCTCAAATGAAATAATGGCAACGTTTTCGGCATAATATCGATTTACATTATTTCCCATATTATTATTCATCATGTTGTAATTGTTGAAACCACCATACATAGGATAGTTGTTAAATGAATTACCTGAAAATCCACCTCCAAATGGATTGTAAAATGGATTTCCATTCATATTATCCCATCGGTTCAAAGTATTGCCTCGATTTGTTACATAAGAAGATTCTGCAATCATCATAAACCCTCCGTCTTTTCTCAATATCAAATTTTTTAGATAAAAATCGTTGAACGCCATTTTTTGTGACCCATCACCTCTTACATCAGATCTATATTCTTCCGTAAAAGTTGTAGTAGCATTTAATAGTTCTTTATTCCCTTCCAAATCCCATAATGTGTAATACAATCCATCTACATTTCCTCTTCGAATTTTGCTAAAAAAAGAGGTGATGATGCAATGTCCATTTCTATTGTCTATTTTAAGTCTTGTATCATCTAAAAAAATCTTATTAATTGGAAGATTGTTTAATTTAAAATTAATAGCTCCAATTGGTTTTATCAATAGACTCACTTTATTGATATTTTCATTCTGACCAGTTCCAGATTGTCTTAAACAAACAATATTTCCATTATTTGCCAACCCAAATTCTCCCAAAAAATCATTTTTTTCGGGCATACCAATAGGTGTTTTTACCTTTTCTAAAAGATTAAGTGATTTATCATAAATACAAGAAGTAACCACATGTTCCTTTTCGTTTTTTGTACTAATTTTAAATGCAACAATCTTTTGTTTATCCTCACTATTGATAAAAGTGTATATTTTATTATCAACAGTGAAATTTAGATTTGACGTAGTATCTAAAATTACAGGGTCTCCTATTTTCTTTCCATTACCGTCTATTTTCACAGCCATGGCATAGACTATATTTTTATTTTGAAATTGATAAAGGAGTAAAACATTATCGGAATATTGTATAAAATCAGTACTTAAAACTTTGCCTTTTTCAGTAAGGTAATCCATCTTTACTTTATCCAATAACTTCATATCGCTATCGTACACAGCCATCTGATGCAGGTCTCTGGTATTTTTATATATGAGTATTTTATTGTCAATTTTACCTAATATTTCAAAATTTAAGCTGCGAGCATCGTCTTTTTCTGGCTCTGAAAAAACCATCTGTTGGGCATTTGCAACTGAAACCCCAACAAAAAAAAGACTTAAAAAAAGGCCAATTATATATTTCATTGTTGTATAAATATGAATTATTCAAAGGTACGTATGCATAGTTTATTTACGGTATTCAATTTACCCATACATTTGTTAAAGCAAATTAGGCATTTAAGCTTCAAAGTACTTTTGTGAGTAAAAACTTCAACAAAGCAACCTCGGCAGGATTAATCATCGCCCTTGGTATCATTTTCGGCGACATTGGCACATCACCATTGTACGTTTTAAACGAAATTATCAGTGAAAAAGTCATTTCAGAAAAACTGATTATCGGGGCATTGTCCTGTATAATTTGGACTTTGACCCTTCAAACAACTGTGAAATATGTAATCTTAACCCTTAAAGCAGATAACAAGGGAGAGGGTGGCATTTTCAGCTTGTATGCATTGGTTAGAAGAAGAAGGAAATGGTTAGTTATACCTGCAATGTTAGGCGGGGCAGCGCTTTTGGCGGATGGAATTATTACTCCACCAATTACAGTTACATCAGCAATTGAGGGTTTGCGGCAGTTACCAGCATTGAGAAATATTCAACAAAGCACCATCATTACAATAGTTATTTCCATAATTACCTTGCTATTTGTAGTACAACAATTTGGAACTGCTTCAATCGGCAAGTTTTTCGGACCTATGATGGCTTTGTGGTTTACCATGTTGGCTGTATTAGGCATTGCTCATCTAGCCGATGACGTGCATATCTTCAAAGCATTTAGTCCCTATTATGCCATTGAAATATTAACAACTTACCCAAAAGGTTTTTGGCTATTGGGAGCAGTATTCTTGTGTACAACAGGTGCGGAAGCGTTATACAGCGATCTAGGCCATTGTGGAAGAGCCAATATTAGGGTATCTTGGATTTTTGTAAAATCTTGTTTAATCTTAAATTATTTAGGACAAGGTGCCTGGTTATTAGCCAATTATAAAGATCAAATAATTCCTCCAGAAGTAATGGCCGATGGATTCAATCCATTCATCGGCATTATGCCGCAATGGTTTAAATTAGCAGGTATTATTATATCTGCTCTTGCTGCCATCATTGCCAGCCAAGCGTTGATTTCAGGTTCTTTCACATTAATTAGTGAAGCAATGAGGTTGAATTTATGGCCGAAAATGAAAATCAATTATCCAACTGAAGAAAAAGGGCAATTGTATATTCCTGGAATTAATTTGTTGCTTTATGTAGGATGTATTGGTATTGTTTTATATTTTCAAAAATCAGCCAATATGGGCGCTGCATATGGTTTAGCAATAACCATGTGTATGATAAGTACATCCATTTTATTTGCTAATTATTTGGTGAGTAAAAGGGTTTTTCCTATTTGGATCTATGTGTATTTAGCCGTTTATTTAAGTATAGAACTCTCCTTCTTAATAGCCAACTTACAAAAATTCATGAATGGTGGTTATGTAACTTTTGTAGTTGGGGGAGGATTATTTGCTGTAATGTATGTATGGTTTAGAAGTAGAAAAATCAAGAATAGATACATTGAATTTGTTAGATTAGAACATTATATTCCAATGATTCAGGAATTGAGTAATGATAAAGCCATTCCAAAATATTCAACCCATTTGGTTTATATGACAAGTGCTAATAACCACAATGAAATTGAGCATAAAATCATTTATTCTATTTTAAATAAAAAGCCTAAAAGGGCAGACATTTATTGGTTTGTACATGTAGATGTTTTAGATGAACCTTATGTTTGCGAGTACTCGGTGGAGCACATTATTCCAAATGATATTATACGTATAGAATTTAGACTTGGGTTTAGGATGGAACAAAAAATAAATTTAATGTTCCGTAAAGTAGTTGAAGATTTAGTGAAAAATAAGGAAGTGAATATTACTAGCAGATACGAAAGTTTAGAAAAAAACAATATTGTAGGAGACTTTCAATTTATAGTTTTAGAAAAATATTTAAGTCAAGACAATGAGCTTCCAATTTTTGAGCGAATTGTGATGAAATTATATTTTTGGCTAAAGGAAATCAGTTTAAGCGAAGAAAGAGGTTTTGGATTGGATCCTAGTAATGTAACTGTAGAAAAATTTCCATTAATTGTAGCTCCATCAGCCAAAATGAATCTAAGAAGAATATTTGCTGAAGAGAATGAATATCAATAACAGCCAAAGGAATAGACGATAAATATGGTTGTTTATATTGATAAAAAGCGGATATTACTGTTTGATTTATTTCAAAAGCTTGTCTACAACCATCATATATATTATTCTGGGTTACCTGCTTGTTGTGGTTATTGCATACTTACTTCAAGAAAGAATGATTTTTAAACCAGAGAAGCTTCCTCAAAATTTTACCTATAAATACGATGCTCCTTTTGAAGAACTGTTTTTTGATATAGAACCTGGTGTGAGAATTAATGGACTTCATTTTTATGTGCCAGAACCAAAAGGCCTCATCCTATATTTTCATGGTAATTCTAGAAGCATAAAAGGATGGGCAAAATATGCAGGAGATTTTTTTAGGTTTCAATACGATGTTTTGTTGGTAGATTATAGAGGCTTCGGAAAAAGTACTGGAAAAAGAGGTGAGAAAGCCATGTTGGCCGATATGCAATTTATATATGAGCGCCTAAAAGAAAAATACGATGAACATCATATTCTTGTTTATGGAAGAAGTTTAGGTAGTGGATTTGCCACCAAAATTGCAGCAGACAATAAGCCTCGATACTTAATTTTAGATGCTCCATATTACAGTTTTATTAAAGTTGCTGAGCGGTTTACCCCTTTTATTCCGCACAGACTTACATTAAGATTTAAGCTACAAACCGACAAATGGATTAGAAAAGTAAATTGCCATACTTACATTATTCATGGAACCAAAGATTGGTTAATTCCTATAAAACAAAGCGAACAATTACAGCGCTTTAATCCGCATAAAATAACGTTGATTCGAATTCATGGCGGAGGGCATAATAATTTACCTTCTTTTGATGAATACCATAATTTTATTAGAGATATTCTCAAGTATTGAAAGCATCCACCTAATTTTACCAGGTGAATTTACAGAAAGCAATTAGCAGTTTAAAAATAATCGTCATTACTTATGCAGTGATTGGTATCCTATTTTACTCTTTTCAAGAAAAAATAATTTTCAATCCTACAAAAATTGAAACTGATAGTAGTTATGGCTTGAAACATGCACATAAACCAGTTTGGATTTCAATTGACGAATCTTCTAAATCATTTTTGGCCCAATTCAATTCAACAGAAACTATAAAAAAGGGAGTTGTGCTTTATTTCCATGGAAACAAAGGCAATATAAAGAGATACGAACGATTTGTAGATCGGTTTACCAAAAATGGATATGATGTTTGGATGATTGATTATCCTGGTTATGGAAAATCAACAGGAGAATTAACAGAAGCAAATCTATACGAACAATCACTTCAATTGTATAAATTAGCAAGAACACAATATAATCCCGATCGAATAATTATTTATGGAAAATCAATGGGAACAGGCATGGCGGCCCAGTTAGCTTCTGTTAGAGATTGTAAAAGGCTAATACTAGAAACACCCTATTATAGTATGCAGTCATTGATAGGCATGTACTTGTGGATGTACCCACTGAAAAACATGCTAAAATATCATTTTTATACGAATGAGGTTTTATTGAAAGTAACTGCTCCAATTACTATTATTCACGGTACTGATGATGGAGTAATCCCCTATAGGAATGCAGTAAGATTAACCGCTATTTTAAAACCAATAGATGAATTTATTACCATTCAAAATGGAGTGCATAGAAACCTAAATGACTTCCCAATGATGCAACAAAAAATAGATAGTTTGTTAAATAATTAGCAGCCAGAAAATCATTTTTCTTTAAGCGTAACTTTTTTTGCATTCACTACTAATTCATGTTCAACTCCAACTTTTAAAGCTAGATTCTCTTTTTTGTGACTTACCGGAAATTCAAAACAAACAGGATAATTATATTCAGACACATGATGCAATATTAGCGCTTGAATAGTTTGCCCGAATGGTCGTGTATTGTCTTTTATATCTGAGAATTTTCCAACTATTAAGCCACTCAGATTTTGCAACATTCCTGCACGCTTCAACTGAATCATCATTCGATCGATATTGTAAATGTATTCCCCAATATCTTCTATAAATAGAATATTTCCTTTTGTTTTAAAAGCAGATTTTGTACCACAGACATGAGCCAATAATGCCAAGTTACCGCCAATTAATTTACCACTAGCTTTGCCCATTTTATTTTTTGAATTTGGCTCAGCAGTATAATTTGATTTTATCCCTTTTAATGCTTTCTGCAATGATTGCACATAGATACTTTTATCACCCCCATCATTAAATGCATTTGCCATTGGTGAATGAATAGAAGCAGTGTTTAACTGAGCATGTAAATGAGATAAAAAAATAGTAATGTCACTGAAACCAATAACCCATTTTGGATTTTTCTTGTACTTTGTAAAATCCAATCCATCGATAATTCTGCTAACCCCATACCCGCCTCTACCACAAAGTATTGCATGAATATTTTTATCGTCTAGCATTGCTTGAAACTCATTACTACGCTGCTCATCCGTTCCACTAAAGTAAGTTTTACTCTTACTACCAATAGTTTTACCAACCATAACTTGATAGCCCCAACTTTGTAGGGTATGAATACATTTTTGCACTTTACTTAATTCCATATAACCGGCTGGGCAAGTAAGGCCAATGGTATTCCCTTTTTTTAAATATGGTGGTATTTTAATCATATTGCAAACTAATTGATTTCCTGCAATGAAACTTTATCTTGTTCAACCGATAATCTGTGCTGTAAACCACATTTTAAGGCGAAATTATTTTTTTGATGACCAACGGGAAAATCAAAACAAACCGGATAATTAAATTGGCCTACTTTCTCTTTAACAATAGTATAAATATCTCTTCCAAAAGGAGCGTCAGGTGTATCTGGTTTAATGCTAGTAAATCCTCCAATAATTAGCCCTTTTAATTTACCTAATTTTCCAGCCCGTAATAAATTACAAAACATCCGATCAATATTATACAAAGGTTCACTTACATCTTCAACAAACAATATTTTCCCATCTGTATCTATAGATGAAATAGATCCACTCATATTCTCTAAAATTTTCAAATTCCCCCCCACTAAAATCCCTTCGGAAGAACCAATTCTATTATTGCTATTTGGAATAATTGGATAATAGATTAGTTCTCCTTCTAATGCCTTTTTGATTGAAAGAATAGTATTTATTTGAATTTCATCGGCAGTAGCCCAATCCTTTGGAAAACTACCACACATTTTTGAATGCAAACTTGCAGTATTAACCACTTGTTGCAAATGACTGTGCAATACAGTGATATCACTAAATCCAATAACCCATTTAGGATTTTTTTTGAAAATTGAAAAGTCTAGCAAATCAATTATTCTAACCGCACCATAACCGCCAGTTGCACACATAATTGCTTTTACAGAATCATCATCCATCATTTGCTGAAAATCTGCCGCACGTTCTGCATCAGTTCCTCCAAAAGTGAAATCTCTTTTGCCAATAGACTGGCCCAATTTAATTTGATACCCCCAGCTTTCCATTTGTATGATTGATTGCTCAATATCAGCCATAGTAGAGAACCCGGAAGGACAGCAAATGCCAATGATATCCCCTTTTTGTAAGTAAGCAGGCAGTTTTATTTTTCTACTATTTAAACTATTTTCTTTACCTGAAAACGCAGGTAAAGGGAGTAGACCCAAGGAAGCTAATTGCAAAAATGATTTTCGTTGCATGGCTCAAAATACAAAAAAGGCATGAATCATTCAAAGTAGAAGCATTAGAAGTGTAATTCAACGCAAAACATCAATAAATGGCAAATAGAATTGGTTTGTGTATTTTTGCAGCTTCTTTATTAAATAGTTTATGAGTACAATTCAAGCACCAAAAAGATACTTAATCACAGCAGCACTTCCTTACGCAAATGGATTGAAGCATATTGGCCATTTGGCTGGCGCTTATTTACCTGCAGATATATATGTAAGGTACCTAAGGGCACAGAAACGAGATGTAGTTTTTGTATGTGGCAGTGATGAGCATGGAACAGCCATTCCCATTCAAGCTACAAAAGAAGGAACTACGGCTCAAGCAATTATAGATAAATACCATCCAATCATTAAACGAAATTTCAACGACTTAGGTATTTCATTTGATATCTATCATCGTACAAGCGATGCAATACATCATGAAACTGCTAGCGCATTTTTTCAGACATTGAATGATAAAGGCGATTTGATTACCAAAGAATCTGAACAATATTTTGATGAACAAGCACAAAGCTTTTTAGCGGATCGCTATATCAAAGGAACCTGCCCAAATTGCGCATATCCTGCTGCTTATGGAGACCAATGTGAAAATTGTGGCAAGAGTTTAAGCCCCGATGAATTGATCAATCCAGTAAGCACATTAAGCGGAAATGCTCCGGTGAAAAAAAATACCAAACACTGGTACTTACCACTCGATAAACATGAATCATTTTTACGCAAATGGATTTTAGAAGACCATGCAAATGATTGGCGCTCCTCTGTTGTTGGGCAATGCAAGAGTTGGATAGATGGTGGGTTATTGCCACGTGCAGTTACTCGAGATTTGGATTGGGGAGTTAAAGTTCCTGAAAAAGTTGAAGGTAGTGCAGGTAAAGTATTGTATGTATGGTTTGATGCCCCCATTGGATACATTAGTGCCACCAAACAATGGGCATTGAATAATAGCAAAGATTGGAAGCCTTACTGGGAAAGTAAAGACACGAAGTTGGTGCATTTTATTGGTAAGGATAATATTGTATTTCATTGTATTATTTTTCCAGTGATGTTGCAATTGCACGGTAATATTTTACCCGAAAATGTTCCTGCAAACGAGTTCATGAATTTAGAAGGCGATAAAATGAGTACCAGCAGAAACTGGAAACTCGAAATGGAAGATTATATTAACGATTTTATCAAGCCAGAAAATGGCGGTAGTCAAATGGCGGATGTATTGCGGTATTATCTTACACTGATCGCGCCAGAAAGCAAGGACAGTGAATTTACCTGGAAGGGATTTCAGGATGCCAATAACAGTGAATTGGTAAGCATATTCGGCAACTTCATTAATCGTGCATTGGTATTGATGCATAAATTGTGTAAAGGAAAAGTTCCTCCATTGCATGCCGAAGTGATGGATGAATTAGACAAAGAAGCTATTGCCAATATCAAAGTAACAAAGGAGAAAGTAGAAAAATTATTAGAAGAGTATAAGTTTAGGGATGCACTGTTTGAAGTAATTGGATTGGCTCGAATTGGCAATCAATATATGCAGAAAAAAGAGCCCTGGATTGTTGCTAAACAATTAGAAAGTAATCCTGCAGCTCAACAATTAATCGACAATTGTTTGAATATTTGTTTACAGCTTACTGCTAACTTGGCGATATTAATTAATCCGTTCTTGCCTTTTACTGCTAAGAAGATATGCTATCTATTAAAAGTAGTAGACAAAATATTAGACTGGGAAAATGCCGGTAGCATGAAATTATTAAGTGTTGGTTATAGTTTACGTGCACCAGAATTATTATTCCGCAAAATAGAAGACGAAGAAATTACTAAACAAGTAGAAAAATTAAAAGCAGCAGCAGTGAATAAAGAACCTATCGTATCAACCAGCGTCGGCACCTTGCAGAAGGCTGGGTCAGACCAGGGTAGCAAAACGTCAGTAAGCGAAACGTCAAACGGCGGCACACAAACAACGGCACTCAGAGTGTCAGCCGTTAAGTCCGAAATCATTTTCGATGATTTTGCGAAAATAGATTTAAAAGTAGGCACTATTGTTGCCGCAGAAAAAGTAGAGAAAGCAGATAAGCTGTTGAAACTACAAGTGGACCTTGGTTTTGAAACTAGAACAATTGTATCTGGCATAGCACTTCATTTTAAACCAGAAGAAATTGTTGGCAAACAAGTTACGGTGGTTTGCAATTTAGCACCACGTAAAATGCGCGGGATTGAAAGTAATGGAATGATATTAATGGCCGAAGATGAAGCCGGTAAATTGCATTTTATAAATCCGGAAACGTCTATTGATAATGGATCTGGTGTGAGTTAATCGTAACTCACACATTCTTTCAATTCTTTTTCGGTATACGATAGCTTGTATTGTTTCAAAACATCGGCTGGCACACCGTTCCATTGATTGGGAACATTGCCCATATAGCCCACATCTTTAACACCTATTTCAGAAGTATAAAATCCAGTAGCAACTAAATCTCGCATGGCAGAAAAGAATGCCACTCCTTGTTTTAATTCGGGTTTTGCTTTTTCGGGATATGCAATTGAATCAACAACTGCTATTTGTTGCTTTGCATTGCAATTGATAAATGCTTTTTCATATAATTTATAACAATGCAAATCCAACCACTTCAATCCACCACGAATAGGGGTCTGGTGTGATGGCATGTCCTTAACAATGAACTCGATGAACTCAGGCACTTTAGCGTCGCTGGCAGAACCGCTCACTTCATCCTTCGGTATAATGATATCTCCTAAAACAATAATAGTGGCCATCTCGTGTTCATCAAAAAATAGTGCTTCTTTACCTAATTTTTGAAGATAGTCTTTCTCCTCCTGCATTCTAAAATCCAGAGAGGCATCTTGTGATGCAACAATGGCTTTCTTATCGGCGTTCTTACAAGCTTCTACCAAAACACCAGCACCAACAGTGCCAATCATCAAGGCTTTGATTGATTTTCTCCTATCCATATTAAATATTTTGTTTTTTCAATTGATCAATAATGTATTCACTCGCGCGCATACTCAATGCCAATATTGTCCATGTAATATTCTTATCTGCTTGAGAAACAAACTGTGAACCATCTACACAAAATAAAGTTTTACAATCATGTGCCTGACTCCATTTATTGAGAGCAGAAGATTTTTTATCATTACCCATACGTACAGTTCCTGCTTCGTGAATAATATTACCTGGATTAGATAATCCGTAATTATTTGAAGCATCATCTTCGGCTCCCCAGGTAATGATGGCTCCCATATTATGCATAATTTCTTTAAATGTTTCTTTCATGTGCTTTGCTTGTTTTATTTCATACTCCGAATTTTTAGCATGAAAACGCAAAACAGGAATGCCATATTTATCTACCACAGCAGGATCTATTTCACAATAGTTATTAATATTTGGAACTGCTTCTCCCCTTCCAGCCATACCAACACCAGCTCCATAAAAAAAGCGCACATCTTCTTTTAATGAAGCACCATAACCACCAGCATCTTTTGTTTTTCCATTCACTTGAAATTTACCATTTTGTCCTTGCATGCCCATTCCAAAACCATAAGCCGGCTGACTCATTCCTCCCCAATATTCTATATGATATCCACGAGGGAAATCCAATTTTTTATTGTCTTTCCACCAAGGTGTATAAATATGCATGCCCCCTACACCATCTTCGTTGTAACGCTTTCTACCAAAGAGTTCTGGCAATACTCCACCCATTGCTGCCCCAGTAGAATCATGTAAATATTTTCCCACTACATTGCTTTCATTGGCCAAGCCATTTGGATGTCTATTAGATTTTGAATTTAATAATAAACGGGCTGTTTCACAAGTGCTTGCTGCCAATATTACTACACGACCACTTACCTGATACTCTTGATTATCTAATTTACTAACATAAGAAATTCCTGTAGCTAACCCAGCTTCATTGGTAATTACTTCTCGAGCCATTGCTTGAGTAATTACATCTACATTACCCGTATTAATTGCGGGCTTTACTAAAACAGAACCCGAAGAAAAATCGGCATAAGCTTTACAACTTCTATTACATTGTGCACAATAAAAACAGGCGCCACGTTCGTCATTTATTTTTTTTGTGAGAATAGATAGCCTCGAAGGGATTACTGGAATGCCAATTCCGGTTGCTGCTTTTTTAATCATCAATTCGTGTAAGCGAGGTTTTGGAGGAGGAAGGAAAATTCCATCAGGATCATTTTCTAATCCTTCATTGCTACCAAATACACCAATAAGTTTATCAATTTTATCGTAGTATGGTTTAATATCTTCATAGCCGATGGGCCAGTCATCTCCAAGGCCATCTATACTTTTTCTTTTAAAATCATTTGGACCAAAACGCAAAGAAATTCTACCCCAGTGATTGGTACGGCCTCCCATCATACGAGCACGCCACCAATCAAATTTCTCACTGCCTGGTGATTGAGTATAAGGTTCGCCATCAATTTCCCAACCCCAGAAAGATCCATCAAATTCTCCAAAAGGCCGAAACTTAGAGCTAGCACCTCTTCTAGGGGAATCCCATGGGTTTTTTAATTGTGAAGAATGCAAGGCAGGATCAAAATCAGCACCAGCTTCGAGTAAACAAACTTTTAAGCCAGCTTTAGCCAATGTATATGCTGCCATTCCTCCACCGGCACCGGAACCAACTATTACTGCGTCGTATAATTTTGTTTGCTTTTTAATCTGAAAATCTCCCATAGAATCGACTTTTAAAAGTAGGATGAATATAGCAATTAATCATGACATACCGGTCAGACCAATTTGGTCTGACCGGTAGAAGAAGCGCGGTACAATATCCAGCTTTAGTTTAGCTATATCCATATTTACTAACCCTGTTTTATATAAGCCCAAGTATTCATTAAATGAACTAAAATTCCAATCTCTTTCTTGTTTAACTAATCCAGCTTTTACTGGATTAGTATGTATATACCTAAAACAATTTTCAGCATTATATATTGAAGAAGGCTCCATTAATTTTGCTTTTGTTTTTTGCCTAAAAACAGATCCCGTTTCCTCTTTTTCTTTATTCAAAACTTGCGCGTATTTGCTTAAAAGCATTCTAAATGAATTACTAAGCATACTTATTTCAATATTTCCTAACTTATATTTTATTGCACTTATTTCAGTTGAATGAATTAAAAAATGAAAATGATTGGGCATTAAACAATAAGCTAAAATATTGCCATTAGGAACAATATATTTCTTTGTTAGAATTAGAAATAATTGATACTGTTTGGCTTCAAAAAAGATAGGTTGTTTACGATTTCCTTGATTGTAAACATGGTATAAGTTGTCCGGTTGAATTTGCATAAAACAAATTTTTCCAGGTTACAAACAGTGCAATCTAAGAAATTCCGGTCAGACCGAAATGGTCTGACCGGGTTGGTTTGAAAAATAAAAAACGCCCCGATACTATCGGGACGTCTCTTTCGAATGGTAGGGATTAACTATTATTACTAACTGCAACCCATACTGGTTCCGCAGTTCAAACATTTATAACAAGTTCCGCTACGAATGGTTAAGTGTCCGCAAGTGCTACAAGAAGGCGAATCGCTTTGCATTCCTTTTGCGTGAGCATTAACCGCATCCATTCCTTCATCTGTTTTAAAGGCAGTAGCGCGTTGTAATTTCTGTGATTGAGGAACAGCCGCAGGAGTAGTATTAGCTGAAGGTGCAGTTACGCGAATACTACTCAGTTCGGGCTTTCCCAAAAAAGTAGCTTCTCCCTCTCCTTCACCGGTATTACCGATAGTAGGTTTATCAAGTACATGTACCAAATCTGTTCTGTCTAAATATTCATAAGCCAATGCACGGAATACAAAGTCTACCAATGAAGTAGTTGTTTTAATATTCGGATGATCCACCATTCCTGAAGGTTCAAACTTAGTGAATACAAACTTTTCAACGAATTCTTCTAATGGAACACCATATTGTAAACCAACAGAAATTGCAATGGCAAAACAGTTCATGAAACTGCGTAGGGTTGAACCCTCTTTAGCAAGATCTATGAAAATTTCACCCAATGTTCCATCCATGTATTCGCCCGTACGTAAGAAAATTACTTGACCACCAATTTTGGCTTTCTGTGTAAATCCACGGCGCTTAGCAGGCAAAGATTTTTTCTCTACTATTCCAGAAAGTTGACGTTTTAATTTAGTATCTGTTGAAGCAGCCATTCGCTTTTGTACTTCTTCTAATAATTCGTCAACAGTTAATTTGCTTAAATCAACAATATTAGATTCAGTTGAGTCTATTAAAGTTTCTTCTGCAAAAGCTTCAGCAGTATCACCAGCTTTTTTCTTTTTATCTGATTTGGTACTTAATGGTTGGCTTAACTTAGAGCCGTCACGGTATAAAGCATTTGCTTTAAGGCCTAGTTCCCAACTCATTTTATAGCAATCAGCAATTTCTTCTACAGTTGCTTCGTGAGGGAGGTTGATGGTTTTAGAAATAGCTCCACTTAAAAAAGGTTGACATGCTGCCATCATACGAATATGACCATATGCATGAATATACCTTTCCCCTTTCTTACCACATTTATTAGCACAATCAAATACAGATAGATGTGCATCTTTTAACAAAGGAGCACCTTCGATGGTCATGGTTCCGCAAACAAAATCGTTGGCAGCATCAATTTCATCTTCGGTAAAACCAATGGCTTCTAATAAATTGAAACTCCAATCTATGTATTCAGCTTCGGTAAATCCTAAACGTTGCATACACTCATCGCCTAAAGTAAAGCGATTGAAGATGAAACCTATTTCGAATGCTGAACGAGCGGCTCCATTTAATTTTTCAATTTCAGCAGGCAAAAATCCTTTCGCTAAAAGGGAAGCGTTATTGATGAAAGGTGCATTTTCAAAACTAGCTGTACCTACTGCATATTGTTCTATTGCCAAAGCTTCAACAGGTGAGTAGCCTAAGTTTTTTAATGCTTGGGGTACAGACTCATTGATAATTTTAAAATACCCACCACCACTTAATTTTTTAAACTTAACTAAAGCGAAATCAGGCTCAACACCAGTTGTGTCGCAATCCATTACCAAGCCAATTGTACCTGTTGGAGCAATAACGGTTGTTTGTGCGTTGCGATAACCATGCTTTTCTCCTAATTGAACAGCATCATCCCAAGCTTTAGTAGCTGCTTTCAATAAATAATCTGGGCAATAGGATGCTTTAATTCCTTGAGGCTTAATTTCAATTCCTGTATATGCATCTGTAGCATCGTATGCAGCAGCACGATGGTTGCGCATTACGCGAAGCATGTCTTCTTTATTATCGGCGTACTTATCAAATGTACCAAGGAAAGAAGCCATTTCAGCAGATGTTTTATAAGCAATACCGGTCATAATTGCTGAGATCGCTCCAGCTATACCGCGGGCTTCTTCAGAATCATAAGCGATACCACTTACCATCAACATAGAACCAAGATTGGCAAAGCCAAGACCTAACGTTCTATAATCGTAAGATAATTGAGCAACTTCTTTAGAAGGAAACTGTGCCATTAACACAGAAACTTCTAAAACAGTAGTCCACAAACGAGTAGTATATTCAAAACCTTCTACATCAAAAATATTGGTATCATCATCGTGGAATTTACGCAGGTTTATTGATGCTAAATTACATGCTGTATTATCTAAGAACATATACTCCGAACATGGGTTAGAAGCATTGATGCGTCCACCTTTCGGGCAGGTATGCCATTCGTTGATAGTAGTATCGTATTGAGTACCAGGATCAGCACAACGCCAAGCAGCATAAGCAATTTGTTCCCATACTTTCGTAGCAGGAATTTTTTGCATTACACGTCCGTCGGTACGGGCTTTTAATTCCCAATCTCCTCCCTCTGCCAATACTTTGAAAAATTCATTTGGTATACGAACAGAGTTGTTGGAGTTTTGTCCGGATACAGTGGCATAAGCTTCTCCTTCGTATCCATTATCATAACCAGCTTCAACCAAAGCAGCTACTTTCTTTTCTTCACCCACTTTCCAATTGATGAATTCCATTACTTCTGGATGGTCTAAATCTAAGCAAACCATTTTAGCCGCTCTTCTTGTAGTTCCACCACTTTTAATGGCACCAGCTGCACGGTCGCCAATTTTAAGAAAACTCATCAAACCGCTAGAAGTACCGCCACCACTTAACTTTTCACCGCCACCACGAATTTGAGAGAAGTTTGTTCCTACACCAGAACCGTATTTGAAAATACGGGCTTCACGCGTCCAGAGGTCCATGATTCCACCTTCATTTACCAAATCATCGCTTACGCTAAGAATGAAACAAGCATGAGGTTGAGGACGCTCATATGCATTGGATGATTTTTTTAATTTACTGTCTTTAGGATCTACATAGTAGTGACCCTGTGGCTTTCCAGTAATTCCATAAACTTCGTGTAATCCTGTATTGAACCATTGTGGTGAATTAGGAACGCATGCCTGATTCAAAATGCTATAGGCTAATTCATCATAAAAAACTTGTGCATCTTTTTCAGATGAAAAGTATCCGTAACGCTCTCCCCATACTCGCCAACAATGTGCCATACGGTGTGCAACTTGCTTAACACTTGTTTCTCTTCCCAAAGACCCATCAGCCTGAGGTACGCCTGCCTTTCGGAAATATTTCTGTGCTAAAATATCTGTGGCAATTTGGCTCCATTGTTTGGGAACCTCCACATTGTTCATTTCAAAAACTTTTTCGCCGTTCGGATTTTTGATTATGCTATCGCGATAATCATAATCGAACATGTCATAGGGGCTTACACCATCTTGGGTGAAGCGGCGGCTGAATTGAAGGCCCTTGTTTGTGCGTGGGTTAGGCATAAAGCAGTTGCGTTTTTAGAATTGTTTTAATGGGTTGCCTTTTAACGATGCTTTGTTAAGGTGGTTGACGAAAATATCTTTCCATTTTCATAAATCAACATCGTAAATATGCACAGGTTGTGGATAAGGAAGGTGGATAAATTCGTACCTCAAATCCTGATTGAATTTGCTCGATTGTACACAGCTGTAGAAAAATATGGGTACAAATTTTGTTTACAAATAATGGTATAAATGGCTTAAAATACCTAATCATTGTCGATTAGAAAGAAATTACCTTATTTCAATTGGTTTTTTTAGCTAAAGAGCATCCCTAAAATAGCTAAATCCCGAAAGAGATATCAAAATCCTGCTATAAACGGAAACTTTTCTGCATTTTTGCAAGGATTAGAATATTTCACTGAATGAAGCAAGCAATATATCATCAATTTACCGACCGCAAGCAATTGGGAAAGAAATCTTTTGCTGTTTTGATCGATCCAGATAAGGTAGATGCTGCTGCTATAGAACAATTGGTATCATTGGGTGTGGAAGCCAAAGTAGATTATTTTTTTGTAGGAGGAAGTTTGGTAATCTCGAGTCATTTAGACGAATGTATTCAGCAGATAAAAGCCTCTTGCAGTATACCAGTAATACTTTTTCCAGGCTCACCTTCACAAGTGAGTAAGTATGCAGATGCACTATTGTATTTATCGTTAATATCAGGTAGAAACCCAGAATTACTCATTGGCCAGCATGTAATTAGCGCCCCTTTTGTAAAAAAGAGTGGATTAGAAATTATGCCAACAGGTTATATGGTAATTGATGGAGGAGCTCCTACAACGGTCTCTTACATTTCTAATGCAATTCCAATACCAGCAGATAAAAATGAAATAGCTTTATGCACTGCAATGGCAGGAGAAATGTTGGGAATGAAATTAATTTACATGGACGCTGGAAGCGGAGCAAAACGCCCTATTTCCGAACACATGATCGAGAAAGTGGCAAAGCATATTGAAGTGCCATTGATTGTAGGAGGTGGTATTACAGAACCTGAAAAAGCCTATTTAAATTGCAAAGCAGGAGCCGATGTAATTGTGGTTGGCAATGCAATTGAGAAAGACCTCAACTTAATAAAAGAAATCAGCAATGCAGTGCATAGTGTTGCTAGTGTAAAGATTATTTAAATTTCTAAGTTAACTACTTTCACGATTTTTTTTCTTGAAAGAAATTGGTTGAGTCATAATTATTCAACTAAAATTGATTCTATAAAACGATTCATAAACAACTTCAATATCACATTAGATACATTCAAAAATTATGAAAAATATACCATTTCAATCCATTGATTGGGCTGCAATAGAGAAAGTTGTATATAAAGGAGAAACAGGAGTTGCGTATTGGCAAACAGTGCAATTTGAAGATCTTAGAATTAGAATAGTAGAATATTCAATCGGGTATTTAGCAGACCATTGGTGTCAGAAAGGACATATCGTGCATTGTTTAGAAGGAGCATTTATTAGCGAACTTAGTTCTGGCGAAAAAATAAAATTATCAAAAGGTGAAACTTATATTGTGTCAGACGAACTTAGCTCACATCGTTCTGTATCAGAAAACAGTGTCAAACTTTTAATTATTGATGGTAGTTTTTTAAAAAGAAGTTAGACAAATAAAAAAAAGGTGGCCGATTAGGACCACCTTTTTTATTAGCAATAAAAATATTAGTTACACAAGATCGAAACGATCTAAATTCATAACTTTATTCCAGGCTGCAACAAAATCATTTACAAATTTAGTTCCTGCATCTGCAGATCCATATACCTCTGCTAGAGCACGCAATTCTGTATTAGAACCAAAAATAAGGTCTACGCGAGTTGCAGTCCATCTTGCTTCATTGGTTGAACGGTCTTTTCCTTCAAATAAATCGGAAGTAGGAGAAGTAGCAGACCACTTTGTTTTATAATCCAATAAATGAACAAAATAATCATTCGTAAGCAATCCAGCACGATGGGTGAAAACGCCATGTAGAGATTGATCAAAATTAATATTCAATACGCGCATTCCACCTATTAGCACCGTCATTTCTGGTGCAGTAAGTGTTAATAGCTGAGCTTTGTCTATCAACATTTCTTCTGCAGAAATAGTGTACTTAGTTTTTGTATAGTTGCGGAACCCGTCAGCATTAGGTTCTAACACTGCAAAAGATGCCACATCAGTTTGGTCTTGCGATGCATCTGTTCTTCCAGCAGTAAATGGAACTATAATATCATGCCCAGCATCTTTTGCTGCTTTCTCAATTGCTGCACAACCACCCAAAACAATTAAGTCTGCAATAGAAACTTGCTTTCCATTATTTGTTGAAGCATTAAATGATGTTTGAATGCCTTCTAATACTTCTAGCACTTTAGCTAACTGAGCTGGTTGATTAACAGCCCAATATTTTTGAGGGGCTAAACGTATACGAGCACCATTTGCACCGCCGCGCTTATCAGAACCCCTAAAAGTAGAAGCAGATGCCCATGCAGTTGAAACCAATTGTGCAATTGTTAGTCCTGAATTAAGTATGGTAGCTTTTAAAGTAGAAATATCTGTTGCGTCAATTAGCTGATGTTGAAGTAAAGGAACTGGATCTTGCCAAATCAATATTTCTGAAGGAACTTCAGCTCCTAAATAGCGAACGATTGGCCCCATATCTCTATGCGTTAATTTAAACCATGCACGTGCAAATGCATCTGCAAACTGATCAGGGTTTTCAAAAAATCTTTTAGAGATAGGCCTATAAATAGGATCTTCAATCATAGCAATATCAGTAGTAAGCATAGTTGGTGCATGCCTTAATGAAGCATCATGAGCATCAGGAACGGTACCTGCACCTTTGTTGGCTTTGGGTTTCCATTGATGTGCTCCAGCAGGGCTCTTGGATAATTCCCAATCAAATCCAAATAAATTTTCAAAATAATTATTGCTCCATTGAGTAGGAGTTGTGGTCCATGCACCTTCTAATCCACTGGTAATAGTATTTACACCATTTCCAGATCCAAAACTATTTTTCCATCCAAGGCCTTGTTCCTCAATACTTGCAGCAGCAGGTTCTTTGCCAACATATTTTCCTGGGTCAGCAGCACCATGTGTTTTTCCGAATGTGTGACCACCTGCAATTAAAGCCACCGTTTCTTCGTCATTCATAGCCATTCTTCCAAATGTTTCTCTAATATCCCTTGCAGATGCTATAGGATCAGGATTTCCATTAGGTCCTTCCGGATTTACATATATCAAACCCATTTGAACAGCTGCTAAAGGATTTTCTAGTTCACGATCTCCGGAATAACGTTTGTCATCCAACCATTTACCTTCTGGACCCCAATAGATATCTTCTTCTGGCTCCCAAACATCTTCTCTTCCTCCAGCAAATCCAAAAGTTTCAAAGCCCATAGATTCGAGGGCGCAATTACCAGTTAGAATCATCAAATCTGCCCAAGAAATTTTTTGACCATATTTTTGTTTGATTGGCCAAAGCAATAATCTTGCTTTGTCTAAATTGGTATTGTCTGGCCAACTATTTAATGGGGCAAATCTCAAAGTACCAGCACCTGCTCCACCACGTCCATCGGCAATCCTGTATGTGCCAGCACTATGCCAAGCCATTCTTATAAAAGAAGGACCATAATGACCATAATCTGCAGGCCACCAATCTTGAGAATCAGTCATTAAATCTATAATGTCTTTTTTTAATGCAGCTAAGTCAAGCGATTTAAATGCAGATGCATAATTAAAGTCTCCACCCATAGGATTTGAAAGATCCGCATGCTGACGAAGAATATTTAGTTTTAGCTGATTAGGCCACCAATCTGTATTTCGAGGACCAGCACCAGCAGTTTGTTTGAGCATTCCACCCGTAAAAGGGCATTTTCCTGAACCATTACTTGTTTCCATTCTATATAATTTATTCTTGATTAATAATTAGAATACAAATTTACTCAATTATGGTTTAGTAGCATTAATTTTTATGCTACAAAGAAATGTTGATTGAACAAATAAATAATAGCACTTTTAAAAAAGTTGAAATCAAATAAGTAGCTTACAGAAATAATTATAGAAAATAAATAAACATGACATCAGCATTATTAGTTATTATTTGTCTATTACTTCTTATTGCTTATGTTTTTGACATAAGTTCATCAAAAACTAAAATTCCTTCAGTAATACTATTATTGATATTAGGATTTTTAGTAAAAATTCTTTGTGTTAATTTTCAAATCGAATTGCCAAACTTATCCCCGATTTTACCTTTTTTAGGAACAGTAGGCTTAATTTTAATAGTACTAGAAGGTTCGTTAGAATTAGAGTTTAATAAAGCGAAACTTCCGTTTGTAGGAAAAGCTGCCTTAGTTGCATTGATTCCTATGCTTTTATTGAGTTTTATCCTCGGATACGCATTTCATTATTTTGGCCAAATTAGCTATAAAGATGGATTAGCAAATGCCATTCCATTTGCCATTATTAGCAGTGCAATTGCTATACCAAGTGTACAAAATCAATCCAATAAACACAAAGAATTCATTACTTATGAAAGCAGTTTATCGGATATTTTTGGAGTGCTATTTTTCAATTTTATTACTTTGAATGATAATATTGGTGGTAGTTCATTTGGTGAATTTTTCCTACAAATAATCATCATTCTAATCGTTACATTAATTGCAACTATTGTTCTTGCATTTTTATTAAGTAAGATCAATCACCATGTGAAATTTGTGCCTATTATCATTATGATTGTATTAATTTATGCTGCATCAAAGTTGTATCACTTACCCGGATTAATTTTTATTTTATTATTTGGACTTTTTATGGGCAATTTGGATGAACTAAAACACTTCAATTTAATCAAGCGATTAAAACCTGAATTACTCAATAAGGAAGTTCATCAGTTTAAAGATTTAACAGTAGAAATTACCTTTATTGTTAGATCCTTATTTTTTATTCTATTTGGATTCTTAATTAAACCCGAAGAATTACTCAACAACGAAACAATTATATGGTCTATAGCAATCGTATCCGTTATTTTTATACTTAGATCGATTTTTTTAAAAATATTTCAATTTAAATTGATGCCTATTTTCTTTGTTGCACCAAGAGGATTAATTACCATCTTATTGTTTTTATCAATCCCAATTAGTCAAGCAAGTTCATTAGCCAATAAATCGTTGATTATTCAAGTGATTATTCTCAGTGCTTTGACCATGATGTTTGGATTAATGTTTTATAAACCAAAAGAAAGTGAATTATAATTTATGAAACCAATCATAATTGTTGCTGGAGCAACTGGCAACTTAGGCTCAAAAATAGTAACCCATTTATTAAAATTAGGAGCAAATGTCGGAGTAATTGTTCGCTCAAATAGTAATGCAGAAAAAATAAATGATTTGGCTAAACAAGGAGCAACAATTTATCAAATAGATGAATGGAATATCGAATCAATCACTCCTATCTGCAAAGGTGCAAACTGTGTTGTTTCTGCACTTGCTGGATTAAAAGATGTAATAATAGATGCGCAAACAATTCTTTTGGATGCTGCAGTAAATGCGGTTGTGCCTCGTTTTATTCCCTCTGATTATTCTTTAGACTTTACACCATTCAATGAAGGTGAAAACAGAAATCTTGATTGGAGAAGATCGTTTCACCAAATTTTAGAAAAAAGAAAAATAGAGGCTACAACCATTTTTTGTGGCGCATTTACAGATATGCTAACAGGGCAAATGCCATTGATATTATTCAAACAAAAAATGGTATTGTATTGGGGCAACAACAATCATCCAATGTTTTTTACTTCTATTGATAATACGGCTGAATATACAGCTCATGTGGCTTTAGACACTACAACTCCACGCTTTTTACATATAGCAGGTGATATTAAAAGCCCTAAAGAATTGCAATCAATTATTAGTACAATTTCTGGAAATAAATACAAAATATTTAGAGCAGGCGGATTGGGCTTTTTAAGTGCAATGATAAAAATAGTGCGTTTTATGTCGGGCGGAGAAAACGAATTATATCCCCCTTGGCAAGGAATGCAATATATGCGCAACATGATTGATGAGCGAGCAAAACTTTCTAAAGTAGAAAATAATCGATACCCTAATATCAAATGGACAAGTGTAAAAGACATTCTAGAATCAAGGTAAATAATCGTACCTTCAAAGGACAAGCACTTGCTTTAACTCCTCATGGAAATTTCTAAGAAAAAAAACAACGCTTTTGTTCGATTTTGGAAAATTATTGGACCTGGATTAGTTACAGGGGCAAGTGATGACGATCCATCTGGTATTGCCACTTATTCTCAAGCAGGTGCAGCATTTGGCCTTTCTACACTTTGGACATCAATTGTTGCATTCCCTTTAATGGCTGCTATACAACAAATGTGTGCAAGAATAGGATTGGTTACTTCACAAGGATTAACCGGTACTTTAAAAAAACATTATCCAAGACCTATATTGTATATAATGTTATTGTTTAGTTTTCCGGCAATTGTGATGAATATTGGAGCAGATATTGCCGGAATGGGAGCTGTTGGTAATTTGTTATTTCCATCTATTGATGCAGGTTTTTTTAGTATCTTTTTTACTTTGTTGTTGTTGGGTCTAATCATCTACTTACCCTATCAAAAAATTGCAGCCACTTTAAAATATTTATGTATTGTAATGTTGGTATATTTTATTGTACCCTTTCTTTACAAACAAGATTTTAGAGAAATCCTAGCAGCTACTTTCATTCCAACCATACAATTCAATAAAGAATTTATTGCTATTTTAGTAGGCATTTTAGGTACAACTATTTCACCCTATCTTTTCTTTTGGCAAGCATCTGTTGAAGTAGAAGAAATGAAACACAAGCAAAAACATTTAGTGGTAAACAAAAAAATAATTCATGAAATGAAGCAGGATGTAGACTTTGGAATGACTTTTTCTGGTTTTGTTATGTTTTTTATTATACTTACAACAGGAACTGTTTTATTTAAAGGCGGTGTACATCAAATTGATACAGTAGAACAAGCTGCCATGGCACTAAAACCCTTGGCAGGAAATATGGCATATATGCTATTTGCTATTGGCATAATTGGAACAGGGTTAATTGCTATACCAGTGTTAAGTGGATCATTATCTTATATTTTTACTGAAACTTTTGGTTGGGAACAGGGATTGGATAAAAAATTTCATGAAGCAAAAGGATTTTACATCATTATTGCTATTTCATTACTACTAGGCCTCTCTTTAAACTATATTGGCATTTCCCCAATAAAAGCATTGATCTATACAGCAATACTATACGGTTTAACTGCGCCTGTATTGATTGCCATTATTTTACACATTAGCAACAATGAAAAAGTAATGGGCAAATTTACCAATAGCAGCATCTCCAATTTATTAGGAATAATCGCTTTCCTAATTATGAGTATTTCGGCTGGATTATTAGTATTTTTTCAAATTACTGGAAAACAATAGTAATGATTAGAATATGGCAGTAGAGAACTTTAATATTAGTGGTTTAACTTATGATGAAGTAAATCAATCTAGGGCAATTCATGGAAAAAATATTTTGACCTTTAAAAAGGAAAATCATTTTTTTGAAATAATAAAAAGCTTAGCCAAAGAACCAATGGTAAGTTTGTTATTGGTTGCATCAATTATATACTTTATTAGTGGTAAAACAGGCGATGGGATTTTTCTTGCATTAGCTATTTTTTTAGTAGCAACTATATCATTATATCAAGATTCTAGAAGTAAAAGTGCATTGGAGAAATTAAAAAAACTTACACAACCTCATTGCAAAGCTATTAGAAATGGAATAGTAATCGAAATACCCACTGAAGATTTAGTGATTGGAGATTGCTTAATGATTGAAGAAGGCGTTTCAATTGCAGCTGACGGTACCATCATTCATTCGAATGACTTTTCAGTAAATGAATCTATATTAACTGGAGAGTCATTAACCGTGTACAAGGATCAACATCAAGTTGATAATAAAGTGTATAATGGTACAACAGTTGGAAGTGGGCTGGCTATTATTAAAATAACAGCCATTGGCAATAATACCGAATTAGGTAAAATAGGCAAAAGTTTAGAGAGTATTGAGGAAGCACCGACCCCTTTAGAAATACAAATTACCCATTTTGTAAAACTAATGGTTGCTGTAGGAAGCATTGTATTTGCTATTGTATGGGTAATTAATTATTTAAAAAATTATAACATACTGGATAGTTTACTCAAAGCTTTAACACTTGCAATGAGTATTTTACCAGAAGAAATTCCTGTTGCATTTACAACATTCATGGCATTGGGTTCATGGCGATTGATGAAGATGGGTATAGTAGTAAAAAAAATGAAAACAGTTGAGACGTTGGGGAGTGCAACAGTGATTTGTACAGATAAAACGGGCACTATTACTCAAAATAAAATGAATTTGACAAAATTGTATTTGTTCGAATCCGATACCATTTGTGATGTTTCGAAAACGAATACAATTGAAGCAGTAGATTTGATTCGAACAGCCATGTGGGCAAGTGAACCAATTCCATTTGATGCAATGGAAATTGCTTTGCATAATAGCTATTCAGCACAAAACAAAAAGGATGAGCGACCGGAATTTAAAATGGTTCATGAATACCCATTGAGTGGAAAGCCACCGATGATGACGCATATATTGGAGAATGCAGCTGGAGAAAGAATCATTGCAGCAAAAGGTGCACCAGAAGCATTGATGAACATTGCTGCTCTTGATTCTGTATCGATAGCTAAAATTGAAAAAGCAATTCATCTATTGGCACTAGAGGGCTATCGAATTTTAGCAGTAGCATCAACTCTTTTCGCAGGCAAGGAATATCCAAAAGAACAACAAAGTTTTTCTTTTGAATTCAAAGGTTTAGTAGCATTCTATGATCCTCCAAAAGAAAATATTGAAACTGTATTAAAAGGTTTTTATCAAGCAGGAATAGCAGTTAAAATTGTAACAGGAGACAATGAGGCAACCACCATCTCCATTGCAAAGAAAATTGGTTTTAAAGGATGGGAGCAACATATATCTGGCGATGAACTAATGTTACTTAGAGATGATGAACTTCGATTAAAAGTTCAAGAAACCATGCTTTTTACCCGCATGTTTCCTGAAGCGAAATTAAAAATCATCAATGCATTGAAAGCCAATAATGAAATTGTTGCTATGACTGGAGATGGGGTAAACGATGGCCCTGCATTAAAAGCTGCACATATTGGTATAGCTATGGGAATAAAAGGAACTGAAATTGCTAAACAAGCAGCTTCAATCATATTATCGGAAGATGATTTATCTAAAATGGTGGATGCGGTAGCTATTGGAAGAAAAATATATACAAATTTAAAAAAAGCCATTCAATACATTATTTCCATACATATCCCAATTGTATTAACAGTTTTTATTCCACTTGCATTGGGATGGGTTTACCCGAATATTTTTACTCCCGTACATGTAATATTTTTAGAATTAATAATGGGCCCAACTTGTTCAATAATTTATGAGAACGAACCCATGGAAAAAAATACAATGATACAATTACCTCGTTCAATTAGCAGTACTTTTTTTAATTGGAAGGAATTAACAACAAGTGTTATTCAAGGCTTAGTAATTACAGCAGGAACGCTATTTGTATATCAAATTTGTGTATCAAAGAATTATTCAGAATCGCATACTAGAACAATGGTTTTTACTGTTTTAATTATAGCTAATATTATTTTAACATTGGTTAATCGTTCATTTTATTATTCCATCTTTACTACACTCAAATACAGAAACAATTTAGTTTTACTAATTATAGGAATAACCATTTTGATTACTGGATTATTATTATATATTCCAATATTATCAAATTTTTTCAAATTCACAGCGCTTAGTTTGAATGACCTCGTAATAGCACTTAGCATTGGATTTGTTGTAGTAATATGGTTTGAAATAGTTAAATGGGTTAAAAGAAAAACGCAACCTAATAAAATCAGATTGCGTTCGTTAAAAATATAAATTGTACTACTTTTTTGTAGCAAGTGAAGAAATGGCTTTGCCCAAGTCATCTACTTCTTGATTAAAGCCTTTCTTAAATGCTTCCCACTTGTCTTGTGCACCATTATTATACAAGTTCATTTTAGACCTTAAGAGATCATTTTTCTGCTCCAATTCATCTAATTCTTTAAGGTATTTAGCCCTAGACTTAGCAGATTCAGATTTTCTTTGTTCTTTTAATTCAGCAATTTTCTTTTCATTATCTGATAGCGTAAACAATACAACTGTCTTGTATTTATTGTACTCTTCCGCAGAGTCTTTTTTTGCTTGATCCAAATTGTTTTGAGCATCAACAACATTTTCTTTAGCATCTTTCAATTCTTCTGTTTCTTTATCTGTTGAATTTGCACATCCAACCGATATGTTTAAAAATAAAAATGCTGTTACCGCTTTAAAAATAGTACTGGTTTTCATTTGTTTGATTTTAATATTAGAAATGATGTTAATTTTTGAATGAATAAAGACAACATATATTTACTAGCAGAGCGATACTTTCCGAGAATTTTACCAATGAAGAAATCGGATATAGCTACTAAGCCAGATGTTTTTATCGAACTCGAATTGATATCAATGAAATCGGTAAATATTTTCTTGCCGATATTAATTGGATTATTAGTATCAGCAATTATTTTAATAGTATTTTTTAAAGTTTTATATTGTTCAAACTCTAATGATTGAAGTATTTGTATTCTCAATGCGAGTGATTGCTCATTGGTATGTTTGTAAGCATTCATATCGAATTAGTTTTAGATGTAAAGAAGAAACCCAATACTTTATTTAAAAAAATTGACTCTAAAAATCCATATCGATCAAGTAAAATAATTATAAAGCCGAATAAATACAAAACTCCTACCAATAAATATCCTATAAATGGATTATTCATTCTTTGAGATAAATAGGTAGCAAATCCAAAACTTAAGAAAAACAAACAAAATAAAAAGACCAAACAGAGAAGCATTTTTTTTAACACCACGGAGAAAGTATTTGCCACAATTCCCAATGCTTGTAATTTAAAAAGTTCAGCCTTTGTATTTATTAAAGATTGTACATTTTCGGATAGCTGCTCTATTTGGTCTATATCGGTCATAAAAATTACTATTATAAAGATTATTTGTGAGCAACTAAAGAATCAGCGTTATGTTTTAAAGTGGTGGAAAGGCCAGTTATTTTTTCAGAAGCCATGATCTCCAATTCATCCGCTTTAATTCTTAAGGCTTGTACCTCTTCATTAATTGGGCACTTAATTTCATCCGAAATACTTTGAGCTCCATTCAATAATCTACGCCTTGTTTTACTGCCTTTATGAGGGGCAAACAAAACGCCAATTGTTGCTCCTACTAAACTTCCGAGCAAAATCGAACCAATAACTTTAACTGTGTCATTTGAATTTTCCATAATAGGGGTTTTAAATTTATAAAGGATTTCTGCCACGAATTATACGGAGCAGTATTGCAATGAAAGCGATTACTAATAAAACATGAATGATTCCACCAGTGTGGTATGCAAAAAAACCAGTAGCCCAAACAATAATGAGTATTACAGCAATTAAATAAAGGAGATTATTCATTTGATTAATTTTTAGTCAATCGAAAACTTCAATTGAACTATGTAAAGATGAATCAATCAAAAGGGATTTTTGTTACAAAAGGTCTTAAAAGAATTACATGAATCACTTTGCCTTATACTACATACGATCCATATACCAAAAGAGTTGAGATTCGATATTTTTGAGTTTACATATGCCATTAATGATATGTTTCAATCGCATAAAAGCTGTTTCACTTTTAACAACATAATCATGTGCTTTGTGATGCATACATTCTATTGCAACGTCAATTTTATCTTGAGCAGAAAGCATTACTATAGGAATGGTTGAATTGATAGCTTTAATTTGATCTAAAGCTTGAATTCCAGTTAAAGCATCTTTATTAATGCCATCGAGATGATAATCTAAAATAATTAGATTTGGATTTTGGTTCATTTTATTGAGACACTCTTCACCAGAAGTAAATGTATTGATTTCAAAATTAGCATGTTCTAAAAATTGAATCTCGAGCATTTTTAAATACAAAATATCATCGTCAACTAAAAATATCTTAAACTTTTCTGAAGTGTTCATTTTAAATATTTGTAAGTTTAATTAATTCATGCTTTAATTCATCGCAAGCTTGCAAGCAAACCAACTCTATTTTTAATAATAAATCTGTAATATCAGGACTGTGCTGCTCGGTATTGGCATAATCTTTAATCTGAATGGTCATTTTTTCAAATTCGCTATTTATACCCATTATGGCAAATGATGGGATTATTTTATGAGCGGATGCTTGTAAACCATGCCAATCTTTTGCATGAAAACTTGATCGCATTGAATCTAGTAACAATGGTGTTTGTTCTAAATACAATGAAATCATTTCCTTTAATATGATTGGATTGGATTTTGTTTTCTCTATTAGATAGGTTAAATCTATACATTTTAATACATCTCTAACTATTGGTACTTCGATTTTTAAATTCTCAACATTAAAAGAATGATTAACCAAACTAATGATTTTATTATACAATAATTTGTCATTTACTGGCTTAGATAAATAGTCATCCATACCAACTGATTTACACTTTTCTAAATCAACTGTAGTAACATCTGCGGTTAATGCAATGATGGGTATAGAAAGCTTCAGCTTATTTCTAATAAAAATAGTGGCATCAAATCCATTCATCTCTGGCATTTGTAAATCCATGAGTATAATATCGTAAACAGTACTGGTCACTTTTTCTATAGCAATTCTACCATTACCTACAATATCAAAGTCAAAACCAAAATCTTCTAAAATTGTTTTCATTAATAATTGATTCAATAATATGTCTTCAACTACCAAAACATTAATATTATTAATTTTAGCTTTCAGAGGTATTATTTCAATTTCCGCTTCAAGTAATTCATTGGTTTTAATAAAATCCAGTACAAAACTAAATGTAGATCCTACATGCTCTTCACTCACAACAGAATAAGTGCCTTTCATACCTTCAACCAATTGTTTTACGATTGCCAATCCTAAACCAGTTCCCCCATAAATTCTAGATGTTTCTGTTGTTGCTTGTTCAAAATTATCGAAAATTTTTTTGATCTTCCGACTTGGAATTCCAATTCCTGTGTCAGAAATATTGAATTGTATAGATACTTTCTCTTCATTTTGAAATAATATAATGACACCTAATGAAATACTTCCAGTATTGGTAAACTTAATTGCATTACTTATTAAGTTAAGTATTATTTGATTTAAACGAACCGAATCACCTAATAATACACTGGGTATTTTCTCATCAAAATATGTTGTAAAACGCAGATTTTTTTCTTGTATTCTTTCTTTAAATATTTCTAATAGTCCTGTAATAGACAATTCTACATTAAATGGACTTTGGCCAAAATTCATTTTACCAGCATCAACTTTTGCTAAATCCAATATATCATTTATTAAAACAACCAATGAATCACCACTTTGCTTAATCGCGTTTAAGTATTCGGTTTGTTTGTCAGTGAGGTTAGTTTTAAGTAAAACTTTTGTAAATCCAATAATACCATTCATTGGAGTTCTAATTTCATGACTCATGTTAGACAAAAATTGCTGCTTTGCTTTTACAGAATCTTCTGCTACCCTGCTTGCTGCTTCAGCTTTTTCTTTTGCCAATTCAGCCAATTCCATTGCCGATTCTGCTATATTTTTAGCTAGATTCAATTCATTAGCTATCCGATTTTGTTCCGTAACATCACGAGCCACCAAAACAACGCCCTGCACAATACCTGAATCATCTTTATATACCGATCCATTTAATAAAACCTCTGTTAATTTTCCATTTAAATTTTTTAAAGTGAGTGGAAAGTTATTTACCGAACCATCATCAAAAACTTTTTTATATACTTCGCTTGCCTCTTCTCTATTGGTGAAGTAATGAAAAAAATCTGTTCCAATAAGTTTAGGCTTTTCTATACCCGTAATATTTGCCGTAGCTTGATTAGAATCGGTTATTTTTCCTTTAACATTAATAGTTACCAGTGGATCCAAGCTCGCCTCAATCAGGCTCCTTGCATAATTAGAGGCTTGTTTTATAGATTCTATCATAATCAAATTTATTCCCCAATTTCTTCAATTGGTGTTCGTCTTTTATCTTTCAATAACTTAAAATGAGAAGGGGTTAACCCAGTAATTTTTTTAAATTGGTTGGATAGATGAGCAACACTACTATAATTCATTTTCCAAGCTATTTCAGTAATATTCAACTCATCGTAAATAATTAATTCTTTGATTCTTTCAATTTTATGATTAATAATAAATTGTTGAATAGTAATACCTTTTACTTCAGAAAATACATTGGATAAGTAGGTATAATCTAAGCCTACTTTACTGCTGATATAATCAGAATAATTTACCGCCGGTAGCTCATCTGAGTAATGTACCATTTCAATAATAATATTTTTAATTTTTTCAATCAGAACAGCTTTTTTATCATCCATCAATTCTAGCCCTGATTCTTTTAAAGCAGTATTGAGTTGGCTCCTTTGTTCATCAGTAATAGACTCCATTATTTCTATCTCCCCCAGTTCTACAACAATAAAATGAAGTTGAAGTTTTTTTAGTTCTTCTTTTACCAGCATTTTGCATCTGGTGCTCACCATATATTTAATAAATAATTTCAATACTTTTTTTCAATTAACTACTTTGATAAAATAACCTATAGTCGATAGTATAACAAAGCTGTAGTATTAAATTTCGTACTACTTACATAAATATGGATATAGATTACATAATTCACAGATTAGAAAAAAACGACCTATCAAATTTCACTTAATAATGAAGAACAATACTAAAATTGCAAGCTAAGTACATCTAATTATTTGAAGATACCACAACTAAATGGTTAAAATAGATAAATTAAATAAAGCTGTAACTCTTTGTGTTGGAAGTGTAACAATTAAATAAAACAAAACACCAACCTTGCATCAGAAGATTTATTAACAATAATTAATTGTTGATTAAACATCTTCACAACTGTTATGAAAAAATATATATTACTAATTTTATTAGGTACTTCTTTGTTAACTACAGCTACTTTTGCGCAGAGTTATAAAACAGGATTAGGGCTAAGATTTGGAGGACTTTCCAACGGGCTCACACTCAAACATTTTACCAACTCTACAACTGCATTAGAAGGTATTTTAAGTGTGGGAAGAAATAATTTTCTAATTACTGGCCTTTATGAAAAACACAGCTCGCTTGATGGTTCCAACCAATTCAATCTCTACTATGGTGCAGGTGCACATATAGGATTTTTTAAAGATGGCAGTAGTTATTACTATAACACCAATAGATACTATTCATCCGCAACTGTAGTTGGGCTTGATGCAATTCTTGGACTCGATTATAAGTTCAAAGGTGCGCCAATCAATATTGCAATGGATGTAAAACCATTTATCGACTTTTTTAATGGCAACTACTTTTATTTCGATGGCGGCTTGAGTTTGAGGTACACATTTTAATTAACTATTATTCAAATAAAATAAATACAATGAAACCAACAATTAAAACAACAATGAGTCTACTTTGTGCAATGCTACTTCTCAATTCAGTAGTTTCTGCACAAACTACCAATTCGTCTTCATCAACCTACAAACCAACAAAACCTTATCCTGCACTATTTGCCGGCACAAATGATTATAGAACCTGGTCATTTGGATTATATGCAGGTGCGATGGCTCCATTTACTGCCGGATTAGGAAGAAATGATTTTTCTAAATGGGAAGCATCTTTTGGATATG
Organism: Sphingobacteriia bacterium; assembly: GCA_031422175.1. Lineage (GTDB taxonomy): Bacteria > Bacteroidota > Bacteroidia > Chitinophagales > Chitinophagaceae > Sediminibacterium. The sequence goes on from JANOQC010000024.1 coordinate 45,202, forward strand.
GTATTTATATTAAAAAACAAATTACCCATAGTTTTGGTATTCAGCTTACAGGGCTTAGAGGTACTCTTAAAGCCAATAACGACAAACTTTGGGCTGGAGTGCCTCCAGTTAGCCCTTACAAATCTTTTGAAACACAAGTAAACTGGGCAGCTAGCTTAAGTGCAGTGGTTACATTAGGCAATATCAATTGGTCTCAATTAAAAACTTCTATTCAACCCTATGTATCTGTAGGAGGAGGAGCCATTAACTTTAATCCTACATTAATTAACAATGCAGGAACTAACATTAATTTCAAGCCTTCAGGAAGTTTAACTGAGTTCTATGTTCCTGTTGGGTTAGGCATTAAAGCCAATCTTTCCAATAATGTTAATTTAAATATTGGTTACACCATGGGATTTGTAGATGCCGATAATTTAGATGGCTATTTTAAAGCGCCTTATAATACAGATCAATTTTCTATGGCACATATTGGTTTAGAATTTGCATTGGGTGATACCAAAAAACCACAACTGGCCAGACACAATGCACCTGCACAATTATCGAGTAATATGGATCAAGCTGATGATGCACTAAGGGCTTCTTTGGCAGCAAGCGAAGAACGCTATAACCAACGTTTGGCTGAAGTAGCTGATCTGAAAGATCAGATGAATAAAATGAAAATGGACAGCGATGGTGATGGTGTTAGCGATTATTTTGATAAATGCCCTAACACCCCGAAAATAGTAAAAGTAGATGGTGCAGGATGTGCATTACCAGTTCCTCCTCCTTCAAGAGATACCACTATAGTTCGTAACAATACATATATCATTACTGGAGAAGATAGAAAAATTGTAGATGAAGCTGTACGTAATCTGGAATTTGATTTTGGCAAAGCAACCATAAGAGAGCGTTCTTTCATTTATTTAAACAGAGTAGCCGATTTATTAAATCAAAAAGGCATTCAATTAAAACTTGCTGGCCATACAGACAATGTAGGTAGTGATGCTGCTAATATGGCCCTTTCTAAAAATAGAGCCAATGCGGTAAAAAATTATATGATTGGCAAAGGTGTTAATAGCTCAAAAATTGAGTCTGATGGATATGGTGAATCAAATCCAATAGAAAGCAATAAAACTGCAAACGGACGTCAAAAGAATAGAAGAGTAGAGTTTACAATATATTAGAAAAACCACTTGTTAGATAAGAGCCGTCTCAATGAATATTGGGGCGGTTTTTTATTTTAATGCACTAACATCTACTCTACTAGGTGTTTCTTTTCCACTAACAATTCCTCTTGCACTCAATGCAATTGATTTAATAATCTGAGTCATGTTGGGAATATTCAATGTGCCAATTTCATCAGACACTTTATGGTAATTGGCTTCACTATCCATTTTAGAAGTAGAAATGGTATGTGCTGGTACACCCAATCTAGCCAATGTTGCATTGTCTGAACGATAAAATAAGTTTTGATCAGGGTATGGATCTGGATAGAAATTGAATGAAGTTCCTGTTAAATTTTTTTGTAATAAAGTGCCCATATCGGTTTTTTCAAAACCTGTAATATAAGCGCTATTTGCACCCCACTTGCTTTCTGTTCCTATCATTTCAATATTAAACATTGCTTTAACGTCTTCTGGATTAAACTGTTTAGAGAAATAAGTTGCACCAAATCCTCCAACTTCTTCGGCAGTAAATGCAGCAAAAACCAATGTACGCTCATTATTATTCATCATTCTATAATATTTAGCCAACAACATAACGGCTGTAGTTCCTGCTGCATCATCATTTGCTCCATTGTATATTGAATCATTATTTACTGCTCTTTTACTATCAATTCCCAAATGATCGTAATGACCAGAGAAAATTACGTATTCATTTGGCAAAGATTTACCTGGAATAATTCCTACAACATTACTCAAAGGCTGAGCAATAATTTCATGTGCAGACTGTACAGTAAATTTGGTGGGAATCTGTTGAGAAAGAATAAAAATAACTGAATTGTTTGTTTGAAACATATTCGATTTCATCCGAATTAAGCGGCTGAAGTTGGCAGAAAAAGAACTGTCAACCAAAACAATATAATTCTTTGCCATATTGCTGTACTTTCTGGCTTCGGTATTAAAATTATCTGTTTTAGTAATTCTCACTAATTCATAACCAGATTTTTCATTCACCAATAAATCTGGTTTACAGGTAAGTGTAATTATATTTTTGGTTTCAATTTCATTTCCGTCAAAATTGGCTGAAGCGCTTAAAAATTTAGCCCTCACCATATTAAAAGATTGCAAGAAATTACCATTTTGTTTAAAAGTTTGAAGCCCAGATTTCTTGAACTCATCGGCAATAAAAGCTGCGGCTTTATCTATGCCAGGAGTGAATGTTCTTCTACCCTGCATATCATCGGCAGATAAGGTTTTTTCAATCCGCTCAACTTCAGCAGCATTGATAACGATATCAATATTTTGTGCAGTTACTGTACTTGCACAAAACAACATTGTAAATAAACCAACTATTTTTCTCATAACATTTAATTAATATCTTTTATCTCCTAAAGACTCATCATCTCTTTAAACTTAACCGTTTGCCTTCTACTCACTTCTATTTTTTCTCCCCCTTTTAAATCGAGTATTAAACCACCATTAAAATATGGTTCAATTTTTTCGATCCATCTTAAATTGATAATATGCTTTCTATTTGCTCTAAAGAACATCCTATCGTCTAACCTTTCTTCCAAGGCATTCAATGATTTTAAAATAAGTGGTTTATTGGTACCAAAGAATACTTTAGCATAATTACCTACACTTTCAAATAACCTTATTTCACCCAATTTTACAAACCAGCAACGTTCTCCATCTTTTACAAAAACCTGATCGTATTCAGTTAATGGGCCTCTATTTACACTAGTAAGGCCAATATTCTCTTTGAACATTTCAGCTTGTAGTTTCTGTATCGCGTCTGTTAATCGCTTTGGTTCTATAGGTTTTAATAAATAATCCAATGCATTTACTTCAAATGCTTTAATAGCATATTCGTCGTATGCAGTAGTAAATATTACTTTAGGTGCTTTTTCTACTTCTGCTAACAAATCAAACCCCGTTTTTCCAGGCATTTGTATATCTAGAAAAATTAGGTCCGGATTTAAGGTTTCGATTTTTTCTATCCCTTCATCTACATTAGCAGCTTCATCAATCACTTCAATATCGCTGTGATCCTGTAACAATTTTTTGAGCTCGTTACGAGCCAAGCGTTCATCATCAATAATAATTGCTTTGATAGCCATATATTTTTAATTTTTAACTAAACCATGTACTTCTTTAACTGGCATGATAATCATTGCTTCAACCAAATTATTGCCCTTGTCCCTTATTGTGAAATTGGCCTTTTTACCAAATAATAAGTTTAGCCGATTGTGTGTACTACTTATTCCAAAACCATCAGACATTTCATTCTGTATAAAGGATCCAGTGTTTTGCACAATCACTTCATGGTGATTGTCTCTGAAATCTGAAATTATTTTAACCAATCCTCCCTGCTTAAGCTTACTTATTCCATGCTTAATGGCATTCTCCACCAATGTTTGCAACATCATAGGAGGTATGGGTTGGTCTAAAGTATCTTCATCAATATCGAATTCAACCATTAATCTATCTTCAAAACGAATATATTCTAAAGCTAAATAATCTTTAACAATATTCAATTCTTTTTCAAATGGAACAGTGGTAAGTTTTTCAGATTGCATACTACTTCTCAAAATATTACTTAATTCTGTAATGGCAGTTCTTGCTCTTTCTGGATTCTCATCTACCAATGCACGAATACTATTTAGCGCATTAAAAATAAAATGTGGATTAATATGAGACTTGATAGTGTTTAACTCAAGTTCTTTTACCAAGCTTTCTAATTTTACTTTTTGAATTTCAATTTTAGTTCCAAGCTCTATATAATGCCATAAATAATAAATAGAAACCCATACTAAAATCAATGGTGAGTCCGAAACCAAATTCACTAAAAATCTTTTTTCAACCGAAACTTTTGTTTTAGGATTAAACAAACCAAACCATTCTGCCAATGCACTATTGGTCAAATTAAATAATACTAAAATGCTTAAAAGAATAACTGTAAATAAAAACCACTTCTTTGATAATTCAGGTGGGCGCAAGCCAAGAACTTTAATTAATTCTCTTAGAAGATGGGTAAAAATCAAACCAGTTAAAATAATAACAAGCAGTTTTGGATAAAAAATGGCATTTATTTTACTATCAAATACAAAGGCAAAAAACACCATTGTTAATCCATATAACATCCACCCACCAATTTGGCAATACCAATATAAAACTGCTTTTCGTTGATTTCTCATGTTTTGTAAAGGTAAAATTAGCTTCCTCCTAAAATACCCTATTTAGGATTAATGGCAAATTATTGGTCTATTTGGCAAAAAATATTGTTTTATAGTAGCGAACCTTCGGTGTAATTGTCTGTTTTAACACTCGGTTGTGGCAATTGGGCCCAATTTCGTATTTTTACCCATTAAATAAATATGCATGGAGTTCATTCCAGGACCATTGTTAAAAAACATCAACAACCCAACTGATCTAAAAAAATTGGGAAAGGAGCAACTTCACCAGGTTTGTGATGAGCTTAGGCAATACATTATAGACGTTGTTAGTGTTCAGGGCGGCCATTTTGCAGCTAGTTTGGGAGTTGTAGAATTGAGTGTAGCATTACACTATGTTTACAATACTCCATACGACCAATTGGTATGGGATGTAGGCCATCAAGCTTACGGACATAAAATTTTAACCGGCAGAAGAGATAATTTTGCTAGCAATAGAAAATACAATGGTTTAAGCGGATTCCCTAAAAGAACAGAAAGTGAATATGATACTTTCGGCGTTGGGCACTCTTCTACATCTATTTCTGCTGCGCTTGGAATGGCTATGGCTGCAAAATATAGAGGTGAAAACAGAAAATCTGTTGCAGTAATTGGAGATGGGTCGATGACTGCGGGAATGGCTTTTGAAGCAATGAACCATGCAGGAGTTGCAGACAGTGATGTACTAATTATTTTGAATGATAACTGTATGAGCATTGATCCCAATGTTGGTGCATTAAAAGAATATTTAACAGACATTTCTACTTCTCCTACTTACAATAAAGTACGTGATGAAATTTGGAACTTGTTGGGGAAATTGCCCATCGGTAAAAATTTCTCAAGGGATATGGCCAGCAAGCTAGAAGCCAGTATCAAAGGGGTTGTTAGCAAGAGCAGTAATTTATTTGAAGCTTTGAACCTCCGCTATTTTGGCCCAATTGATGGGCATAATATTTCAAATTTGGTAGAAACCTTGAAAGACCTGAAAAGTATGCCAGGTCCAAAAATTTTACACATCGTTACAGTAAAAGGAAAAGGTTATGCTTTAGCAGAAAAAGACCAAACCAAGTGGCATGCACCAGGGTTATTTGATAAGGTTACAGGTGAAATATTCAAGAAAAAAATTGATAGCCCTCAACCTCCAAAATACCAAGATGTGTTTGGACATACAATGATTGAGTTGGCAGAAATGAATGATAAAATAATGGGGGTAACCCCTGCAATGCCGAGTGGTTCTTCATTAAAATTCATGATGGAAAAAATGCCGCATCGAGCATTTGATGTAGGAATTTGTGAACAACACGCAGTTACGGTGAGTGCAGGTATGGCAACTCAAGGATTGAGGGTATTCTGCAATATTTATTCCTCTTTCATGCAAAGAGCATATGATCAGGTGGTGCATGATGTGGCGATTCAAAAATTACCCGTGGTATTTTGTTTAGACCGTGCAGGATTGGTTGGAGAAGATGGACCTACTCACCATGGATGCTATGATATTCCTTACATGCGTTGTATTCCGCATATGGTTGTGAGTGCCCCAATGAATGAAAAAGAATTGCGTAACCTCATGTACACATCACAATTAAATAGCAATAATTATCCTTTTGTAATTCGTTATCCGCGTGGTGAAGGAGTAATGACAGAATGGAAAACTCCATTTGAAGAAATCACTATTGGAAAAGGTCGAAAATTAAAAGACGGCAGAGAGATTGCTATTTTAAGTTTTGGGCATCCAGGTAATTTTGCACAAGCAGCAATACGCGAGCTCAGAACAGAAGGTATAGATCCTGCTCATTACGATTTACGATTCGTAAAACCAATTGATGAAGACTTATTACACGAAGTTTTCAGCAGATACAATAAAATTGTAACTGTTGAAGATGGAACTGTTGTTGGTGGATTTGGCTCTGCTATTTTAGAATTCATGAACGCTAATAATTATCAAGCTGAAGTAACTATACTGGGTATTCCAGACCGTTTAGTAGAACACGGAACGCCAAAAGAACTACACAGAGAATGCGCGTATGATGCACAGGGCATTGCTGATGCTGTTAGGTTGTTAATGAAAGATACTGTTAAGTCAAGCCAAAAAGTTGTAAGCTAATCTATTGGGGACAATGTCAAGTCGTAATTAAAAAAAGTTAATTGGTAATTGAATAAGTTCTTGGTAATCTTTAGCTACTGCTTTATTATAATAAGTGGAGATCATATGGGTGGCCCATGGATAGCTTATTTAATCTTGCCCTTATTTTTTTTACAAATTGACCTTGTAAGCATTTTTGGGTTATTCGCATTAACTCTATTACTAGTTAATTTTACGAAAAAGAATCAAGAGAAGTTGACTTTGCATTTAATTGGAATTGGATGCATGTACACTTCATTAATATTGTTCTTTACAAGGAACTCCACTAATTACAATCTTCAGAGCTTCCACCAAACAATACCTATAATAAGCATGAGTATTTTTGTATTATTATCCTTACTCTATTCAAGAAACTTATTTATCAAACTTTTAGAATTAAGAGAGAAGAATTAAGAGTTTTGAATTAGGTATAGATCTTTAAAAACTCATAATTCTTAATTCATAATTTATAATTCTTCTTCAATTACGCCTTCCTCCGCTATATCTGCTGCCCTGTTGTCATTCCATTCAACAATAAAATTATTCATGCCTTGGCCTACCAATAATTTCATGAATTTTTGTTGGGACAATTCGAGTATAGATAGAAATAAGAAAATGGCGTGTACGCGGTCTTCGCAGATTTCGAAAACTTTTTCGAACGCAACGGTTTTTTCTTTGGCAACAAAGTCGAGCATGTAATCTCGGCTTCCTTCCATAGTATAATTATATCTTACAACTGTATGTACAGGTCTGTTTTGCCGATCGTGTACTCGCTGCATTACTTTTTCAAATGACTTCATTAATTTGAATAAAGTAATATTTTGAATCTCGGTTCCTTCAGAAGCTTCCTCCCCTATTTCGGAAATTTCTTTTTGAAGATTACCACGTTTAACCATCAACATTCTCATGGCTTCCATTTCGGCCATTTCAACTGCAGCTTCTTTAAACCGCTTGTATTCAACAATTTTGTCAATTAATTCTTGGCGAGGATCAATTTCATTTCCCGAAGCATCTATTTCTTTTCGAGGTAATAATAATCGGGCCTTGATTCTCATCAAGGTTGAAATGAATAGAATAAATTCACTACTCAATTCTATATTCAATTTTTCAGAGCTATGTATAAAGTCTAAAAAATCATTGATTATTTTGGTAATAGGTATATTGTAAATATCCAATTCGTCTCGTTCAATAAAGAACAAAAGCAGATCGAACGGACCTTCAAACTCATCTAATTTAATCTGGTAATTAACAGTACTCACTTCAAATACATTGATTGATACAAAGAAACAGAAACAGGCTTTAAAAAAGCCTGTTTCGCAAAATAGTTATCCACTTAAAATGGGATTATTTCTTTAAAGAATCTCTTATTTCCATCAACAAAGTATCCGTACTTGAAGGAGCAGCTGCTTCAGCAGCAGGTTCTTTCTTCATTTTATTGATGCCCTTTATTACCATAAATACTGCAAAAGCAACAATAATAAAATCAATTAGATTGGTAATAAATACTCCATATTTTACCGAAACTTCTGCTACAGCAGGCGTTACAACTGTTCCGGCAGTATCTTTTATTGCATCTACCCCATTTTGCAATACCCATTTTTTATCATTAAAATCTACTCCACCAGTAAGCATTCCTACCAAAGGCATGACCATGCCATCTACAAAAGAGGAAACAATCTTACCAAATGAAGCACCAATTATAAATGCAACTGCAGTATCCACCAAATTGCCTCTAACGGCAAATTCTTTGAATTCTTTCAACATTCCCATGATTAAAGTGTTTAGGTTAACAATGAAAATACAGTATTTTATGTAATCTTCATAATGCAAGCTAAATTGCATTTTTAACTAAAATATACACTTGGGAAATAAAATAATTAACTGGCTAATATTTTTAGCACTTTGTTTGATTTGGGGAAGTTCTTTTATATTAATGAAAGGAGGCATGAATGTTTTGAGCCCCTACCAAGTAGCTTCCATAAGAATCATGAGCGCTGGCATAATCCTATTGCCATTTGCTATTAAAGCATTTAAGCATATACCACCAAATAAAAGGCTGCTGGTAATTCTTTCAGGGTTATTAGGCAGCTTCTTTCCTGCCTACTTATTCTGTATAGCAGAAACTAAAATTGATAGCGCATTAGCAGGAATATTAAATGCTTTAACCCCTTTATTTGTAATTCTTATTGGTATTGGCTTTTTTCAGCTCAAAGTAAAAATGAACCAAATTGTAGGAATTGTAATTGGCTTTATTGGGTTAACCTTGTTGGTTGCTGCCGGTGCTAATATTAGTGCTCAATATATTGGATTTGCTTTATTGGTTTTAATTGCTACATTATTATATGGCATTAATGTGAATATGGTAGGGAAATATATGAAAGGAATCGGCTCATTAGAAATTGCTTCAATGGCATTTATTTGTTTAATTATTCCCTGTGGTTTGATATTATTTTTAACCGGGTATTTTTCTTTGCCATTAACCAATTCGGCATACTTTCAATCTACAGTAGCTTCTGCAATATTAGGTGTATTTGGCACAGCACTTGCCTCCATTTTTTTTTACATGTTGGTTAAACGAGCTGGGGCATTGTTTGCGTCCACAGTAACTTATGGAATTCCTTTTGTAGCGATTGGCTGGGGTATATGGGATAGAGAGCTGATAAACTTTCAACAAATAGTATGCCTATTTATTATTTTAGTAGGGGTATACCTAGTGAATAAAAAAACTAAATAGCCATCATCTCTTTTTCTTTAGCAGCTAAATGCTTATCAACTAACACAATGAATTTATCTGTTGATTCTTGAATATTTATTTCGGCATCTTTTGCAGCGTCTTCGCTTAATCCGTCTTTTTGTAGTTTCTTCACATGCTCAATAGCGTCTCTTCTTATATTTCTAATAGCTACTTTGGATTGTTCTCCTTCTCCACTTGCTTTCTTAAATAATTCTTTTCTGCGTTCTTCTGTTAGGGGTGGCATAAATAACCTGATTTGGCTTCCATCATTTTGAGGAGTTATACCAATATTTGCGGCCATGATTGATTTTTCGATGGCTTGTAACATATTTTTTTCCCAAGGCTGAATACTAATGGTTCGAACATCCAACACTTGAATATTGGCTACCTGATTAATTGCAGTTGGAGTTCCATAATAATCTACATTTAACCCATCTAGCATGGCTGGGCTTGCTTTTCCTGCACGAATTTTTACCAATTCAGCTTCTAAATGCTGAATGCCTTTTTGCATACTATCAATAGCGTCTGCTAATATTAAGTCTAAATCTTCGGTCATAATACCTGTTTAAATTGCCGCAAAAGTACTGAATCCTTTTAAATTAATCTTTATCTGCCACTTTTACTTCGGGAGAAGTATAGGCCCTAAAACTATTTAGGCCTTTTTGAAAAATATTGGCATCAGCATAATCATCTTCTCTTTTAACTATATGCAATTTTTTTTGCGAATGCTGTTGATATCTTAAAAATGTAATTCCACTAAAGAAGCAAATAATTTGTATTAAAATTACTTTGGTTGTTCCCAAAGGAAGTAATAAATAACTTAGTACAACAAATAAAATGGATAATAATGATAGTGTAAGTGTTACTGCCATATGAGACATTCCTCTATCTAATAAAAGATGATGAATGTGGTTGCGATCCGGAGAAAATGGAGACCGCCCATGTAAAATTCTGATACCAAAAACCCTTAAAGTATCCATCAATGGTACTAATAATACCCCAAATCCCATCGCAGGAGAAGCCAACACAGGAAGGATTCTAGAGTTTTCAGCTGTATTAATAAAATGTATAACCAGAATAGCATTTACAACCCCAATTAACATTGCTCCCGTATCTCCCATAAAAATTCTTGCGGGAGAATAATTATAAATTAAGAATGCAGCTAATGCTGCGGAAAAACTGAATCCAAATAAAGCATAATAAAAATCTCCGCTCATTAAAGCAAAAAATGCAAAAAACGAGGAAGTTATAATTCCAATACTTCCAGCCAACCCATCCACTCCATCAATCAAATTAAATGCATTCACAATTACTATGATGGTAAAAAAAGAAAGTAGAATGCTTAATGTGCTTTCGATTTGCTGAATTCCCAAAAAACCATGCATATTATCAATTACCAAGTTGGCTTTAAAAATCAAAATAGCGGCAACTGCTAATTGACCCAATAGTTTTTTGAATGGGGTAAGAATTAAAATATCGTCTTTAATTCCAAAAAAGAAAATCACCATAAAAGCCGTGATATAATATTGAAAAGTTGTAGCAGCTAATTTATCTGTTAAATCTACCATCAATAATAGCCCCATCATAAAGCCAGCAAAAATGCCCAATCCCCCAAGTGAAGGAACTGGAGTAGCATGAATTTTTCGCTCACCTGGTAGATCAAACAATTTCTTCATGTTCGACACCTGGATAATAACAGGAATTGCATAAAACGTAATTACGAAGGCAATTACAGCCCCCAGTAAAATATTTTCCATTTGCTGCGTATTAAACGTTGTTTTTCAAGGATTGGTATACAAAAATAGTTCTTTATTATTGTATGAACGATTTACAAACTTAATCATTGGATTTTGCCCATACAATACAAAGATTCTAGTATTTTACTTTTTATAATGATACATTTGGTTTTATCTTCGCTGCTCAATCCACAATAACCCCTTTCTAATGGCAAGTATCGATGATTTGAAGAAAATATCCAATCAAGTAAGAAGAGACATAGTAAGAATGGTACATGCAGTTCAAAGTGGTCACCCAGGAGGCTCTTTGGGCTGCACCGATTTTTTAACCGCATTGTATTTCCATTCTATGCATCATCATACCAATTTTAAGATGGATGGCATTAATGAAGACTTGTTCTTTTTATCGAATGGTCATATTTCTCCAGTATTCTACTCAGTTCTTGCCCGTTCTGGCTATTTTGATGTAAAAGAATTAGCCAGTTTTCGAAAAATTAATACTCGTTTACAAGGGCACCCTACCACCCACGAACACCTTCCTGGAATAAGAATTGCAAGCGGATCCTTAGGCCAAGGGATGAGTGTAGCAATTGGGGCAGCACTTAGTAAAAAACTGAATAATGATCCTCACTTGGTATTTTCTCTGCATGGAGATGGTGAATTACAAGAAGGTCAAAACTGGGAAGCCATTTTATTTGCACCTCATAATAAAGTAGATAACTTAATTATTACCATTGATTATAATGGTCAACAAATTGATGGCCCCACTAGCTCAGTGTTAAGCATGGATAGTTTAAAAGCTAAATTTGAAGCTTTTAATTGGACTGTATTGTCTATGAATGGCAACGATATGGATGATGTGGTAAAAGTATTAGATAAAGCCAAATCAATGACTGGTCAAGGAAAACCAATTTGCATTTTGATGAAAACAGAAATGGGTAAAGGAGTAGATTTCATGGAAGGAAGCCATGAATGGCATGGAATTGCCCCTAACGATGAACAATTATCCAAAGCATTGGCACAATTGCCGGAGACTTTAGGAGACTATTAGGAATTATGAATGAAGAATTATGAATGAAGAATTATTAATTAAGAAATAAGAATCAAGAGATATTAGGTTCTTAGCGAGTAAGAGGCCCTGCTGGATTTTCTGGCAGTGACCCAAGCTGCAGAAAAAGCAATACAACTAACAGTTATAAATACCAACAGATAATCGGTGATGGCTGTTTTTACTGGATAATAATCTATAATAAAAGTTGACCCCCCTAATTTAATCAAATGGTATTTTACTTGTAACCAACAAATAATAGTAGCCAATAATAATCCAAGCCCGGTTCCAATTCCTGCCAACAATAAGCCTTCTATCAAAAAAATTTGCTGTATTCTACTATTGTCTGCACCCATTGCTTTTAACACTGCAATGTCTTTTTGTTTTTCTAATACCAACATCGTTAAAGCTCCGATCATATTGAATGCCGCAACTACAAGTATCAAAGAAAGTATTGCATAGATCACCCATTTTTCCATTTGCATGACTGCATATAAAGATTGATTTTGTTCGTAACGGGTTTGTACTTTATAACTAGTACCCAATAATTGCTGTAAATCATTTTTTACCAACGCATCTTCTCCATTGGTTTTTATTTCGATAGCACTATACTCATCATCCGACATATTCAACATATATTTTAAAAATGCCAAATTGGTAAATGCATATTTATTGTCAAAATCTTGTTGAATAACAAATGTTCCTGTTGGCTTAACTATATAAGAATTCATTCCATCGGTAACATTAAATGATGCCGCATTCTGATTGGGCATATACAAAATTGTTGGGGTAAAACGCCTTTCCATATCAACCCCAGCTGCGTTCTCAATACCAGCACCCATAACAATTCCAGGGTTTTCCCGATCACCGATTCCGAAATTTCCTCTTTTAATATATTTCGAAATATTATTGATATTATTATAATTGGCTTCAACACCTTTAACAGTTACAATAGCTTGATAATTGCCCATCAACAATGCTTTAGTTTCTGCAATAAAACTAATAGCAGAAATATTTTTTACCGCTTTAATTTGATTAAACTGATTGATAGAAATATGAAAAGTTTTTGTTTGAGCAGGAACAATTTTAACGGATGCATAAAAATCTCCGTATAGCCCTTTTACCAAATCTTCAAACCCATTAAAAACACTTAGTATAATAATAAGCGAAGCCGTTCCTATTGCAATAGCCGTAACAGCAACCCATGCAATTACATTGATAGCATTGGTAGTTTTTTTTGATTTAAAATAGCGCCAGGCGAATAACAAGTTCAAATTTAGAGATATGAATTATGAGTTATGAATTAAGAGATACAGGTTATTATGTTGTGATTGTTCCTTTATGAATCTTTTGTTTCAGCTTCGGAACCAGTTCCGCCTTCATTAATCTCTTTAAACACTTGTTCCATCTTAAATACATAGTCCAAAGTATCATCATTATAAAAGTGAATCACTGGAATTCTCCTTAATTGACGTTTCATTTTATCAGCCAACTCCTTTTTAATTTCCCAGGCCCTTGATTCGATAATTTTCATGACGCTTGCTGCATCTTTAACCTGAAACAAACTAATGTATACCCTTGCCTCTAAAAGGTCTGGAGTAACTTTAACACTTGATATAGACACCATTCCACCATCAATCATGGATAGGTTAAGCCTACGAAATATTTCACTAAATTGTTCCTGCAATGCACCTGCAATTTGTCTTTGACGTTTACCTTCCTCCATATTCTACTGTTTATTGGGTGTAAAATTAGTTACTTTGGGGTGTTTTACCATTTATTCCTATATGAAGCGATTTGAACGGATCTTATTTTACCTAAGCAACCAAAAGAGAAATATCCTCTTATATGTTGTATTTAACCTACTCTCTATCCTATTTTCATTGGTTTCATTGGCCATGTTATCGCCAATTTTAAAGCTGCTCTTTACCGATAAAAAAGAGGAAATAATGAAGCCAGTTATGTCTTTTTCGGTTGAAGGTTTGAAAAATTTAATTGATTATTTCAAATATTTCTACAATGAATTAATTGCTAAGGAGGGCGCCATTTATGCATTAGGAACTGTTTGTATTATCATTATTGTTTCAATATTTTTTAAAAACCTCTTCACTTATTTATCATATAGGGTATTGGCACCAATGCGTAATTATGTAATGACCAAACTAAGATCAGACTTGTATGCAAAAATTTTAGAGCTCCCAATTGGTTTTTTTACAGAACAAAAAAAAGGAGACATTATCAGCAGAATGAGCAATGATGCCAACGAAATTGAATGGAGCGTAATGAGTACATTGGAAGGATTAATAAGAGATCCATTAAATATTCTCATCATTCTAGGAGTGCTTGTTTACATTAGTCCCTTATTGTCATTATTCTTGTTGGTTTTATTACCCCTTACAGGATTTTTAATAGGCAGATTGAGTAGATCTTTAAAAAAACAATCTACTGCCTCAGCAGAAGAATTAGGAAGTTTAATGTCGATTCTCGATGAAACTTTAGGAGGATTAAGAGTAATAAAAGCATTTAATGCAGAAAAGATTTTAAGAAATCGTTTTTTTAATACCAATAATAATTTAAACCATATTCGCAACAAGATGAATTTTAGGCGAGACTTAGCTTCGCCCATGTCTGAGTTTATGGGAGTGATGGTGTTGAGTTGTATTTTATGGTTTGGAGGCAAATTGGTTTTAGGGCACGAAGCTGGATTACAAGGAGACAGTTTTATTAGTTATATATTAATTTTCACACAGATTATAAACCCTGCCAAATCATTGTCTACTGCATTTTATAACTCACAAAGAGGAAGTGCTGCAATACAAAGAATTGAAGAAATTTTACAAGCTCCATTAACAGTTAATGATTTGCCAAATGCAACAACAATTACCGATTTCAAGCATCAAATAGAATTCAAAAACGTGTCATTTTCATATGATGAAGTACCAATTTTAAAAAACATCAACCTAATCATAGAAAAGGGTAAAACAATTGCCCTAGTTGGTTCTTCTGGTGCTGGAAAAAGCAGTTTAGCCGACTTGATTCCGCGCTTTCATGATGTAAGCGGAGGTGAAATTTTAATTGATGGAACCAATATCAAATCATTTTCTTTACACAGTATTAGAAATTTAATGGGCATTGTTACACAGGAGCCAATTCTTTTTAATGATACCATTGCCAACAATATTTCGTTGGGTACAGAACTAACTTCAATAGAATCTATTGAACAAGCAGCTAAAGTGGCAAATGCTTTGGATTTTATAAGAAAAAAAGAAGACGGCTTTGATACCAATATTGGAGATAGAGGCAGTAAGTTAAGCGGTGGTGAAAGACAAAGGGTTACTATAGCAAGAGCAGTATTAAAAAATCCACCTATCCTTATTTTAGATGAAGCAACTTCATCGCTTGATACAGAAAGTGAAAGATTGGTGCAAGACGCCATCAATAATATGATGCAAAACAGAACATCCATTGTAATTGCACACCGTTTATCAACTATCAGACATGCGGATGAAATTATTGTTTTACAAAAAGGTGAAATCGCTGAAAGAGGAACCCATGATAGTTTGCTAATTCATGAAGGAATTTACAAGAAGCTAGTAGATATGCAGGAGTTTAAATGATCGCATAAAAAATCATAATAAATGAAAAAGCTTTATACAAACGCCAACTGCCTAAAAATTGCTGAATTCTCCTCGCTTCGCGATGTCGAATTCAATGCGCGCAATTTTAAAAAGGTTGCCTTTTTGTATAAAGCTTCTTCTCTTTATTCTATTTACTCTGAACTAGGCTTTACTAAACCTAATTTAGCTTCTAAACTAAGGGTTGCATGAGGAACAGCACGTAATCGGGCTTTGTCAATTAACTTGCTGGTTACTCTACAAATACCATATGTTTTGTTTTCAATACGCATAATTGCTTTCTCCAAATGATCGATATAGGAAATTTGACGGCTAGCCATTTGACTAAGCTGTTCTTTTTCCATACTCATCGTACCATCTTCCATGGTCATATAACGAGCATCATCATTATCTCCACCCATTTCATCTTTACGAGTAATTAAACCTTGCAAATAAGTCAATTCTTTTTTGGCAGCATCTAATTTTTTATTGATTAAATCTCTAAAATCATTTAAATCAGCATCGCTATATTTTACCAAAGGTCCTTGTGGTTTTTGTACTTCAACTCTTTTTTCTAATGGTGTATACCCCGGATTATAGGGAACACTTGATTTAGAATTAATTTTAGGCACTTTCACATCCTTAATAGGACCATGTACTTTTTTTACAGGTTTTACAGGAGGAGTTGGTGGTGCTTTAACAACTGGCTTTGGTGGAGCTGGGGGCGGCGTTGGTTTTGCAACAGGAGCTGCCACTGGTTTTGCAACCGGAACAGCAACAACTTTTGCAGCAACAACTGGTTTTGCAACCACTTTTGCAGGTGATTTAGCTACAACTACCGGTTTTGCAACGGGCTTCACCACCACAACTGGTTTAGCTGCTGGCTTTGCAACCACTTTTGCAGGTGTTTTAGCTACAACTACCGATTTTGCAACAGGCTTTGAGGCCACAATTGGTTTAGCTGCTGGCTTTGCAACCACTTTTGCTGGTGCAGCTTTCGGAGCTGGTTTTGAACTTGCTCCTTTCGGAGCTGCTTTTGGAGCAGGCTTTGCAGCAACAGATTTTGTTACTGGTTTTGCAGGAGCAGCTTTTTTAGCCACAACTGGTTTAGCTGTTACAACCTTTTTAGGGGCTGGTTTACTTACTGCTTTTTTGGCTGGTGCCGCCTTTTTAGGGGCTGGTTTCTTCGTAGCCATAAGGTTTATCCTTTTTTGTTTACTACCACTTTTAAGCTGATTTCATTAACTTCTATCTCAATTCCTTCTGAAATTTGAGCTTCCCATTCAATGCCATCAGCCAGAATTTCGCGGCAAATATAATCGTTAAATTGAATAATAGCGTTTTGAATTGCAGGGCTCTCTTGAACGCGTACGAATATACGGTCTGTAAGGGCAAAACCGCTCTCTTTTCTAATATTTTGTACACGATTTACAAACTCTCTGGCTTCACCCTCTCGTTTAAGTGCATCTGAAAGGGTAATATCCAATGCTACCGTGAGTGCTCCTTTACTTGCAACACTCCAACCAGGAATATCTTCGGCAGTAATGTCAACGTCTGTCAGGTCAATTTCTACAGACCCTGAACTCAATTGTAGCATTGTTTTACCGTTCTGCTCAATTTTACTAATTTGATTTTGGTCGAATGAACCAATGATTGCTGCAGCTTCTTTCATTGAGGTTCCCAATTTTGCACCAAGTGTTTTGAAATTTGCTTTTATTTTTTTGCTTATAACCCCAGCTGTTTCAGTGATATATTCAATTTCTTTAACATTCACTTCAGCTTTAATAAGGTCTTCCATTTTTTCCATTTGACCTTTCATTTGAGCATTCATTACAGGAATCATTACCCTTTGTAATGGCTGTCGAACTTTAATGTTCACTTTTTTTCTTAGTGATAACACTAAAGAACAAGTTTCTTGAGCTAATTGCATTCTTTCTTCCAATAGCGGATCTATTACTGAGGGAGTATATATAGGATAATTGATATGATGTACCGAACCAGCATCAAATCTTTTTGAAACAGCATTCAGATTGGTAAAAACCGCATCACTAAAAAATGGAGATATAGGAGCTACTAAACGAAGAATGGTTTCTAAACATTCATACAGTGTTTGGTATGCGCTGATCTTGTCCGTTTCATATTCACCCTTCCAAAACCTTCTTCTACACAAGCGAACGTACCAGTTGCTAAATTGGGCGTCAACAAATTCTTCAATTGC
>JANOQC010000025.1:0-1722 GCA_031422175.1 Sphingobacteriia bacterium
TTCAAAAGCGGACTTCTGCGTGCGATCAAAAGCGGACCGGTCTGTGCGAACAAAAGCGGACTGGTGGTTTAGAAGACTGGGCAATGGAGCAAGACCAGGGGTTTGGCGGTTGGGTCCGGGGCGTGGCGGAGGTATTACTCCGGCAATTTAACGGGTAGCAATCAAGCGGCATAGCGCACGTATTGATTTTGGAAGTAAGAGCCGACGTGTTTGGGTGACTTGCTGAGTCGATGCATGTGGGATTTGAGATTGGTTTCGAGTTGCTGGCGGTCTCTCGGCGGCCTTTTGTTTCCGAGGGAGGCTTTCAAGTCACCGTTGAGGTATTCGTCCGGATTGCGCTCCGGGCTGTAGGAGGGCAGGTAGAAGAGTTCGATCTGACCCTTGTGTTTGCAGAGCCATTCCTTGACGGGCCGGCTGTGATGGACTTTGAGGTTATCCACGATGAGCAGGACTTTCCGTCCAGCATCCTTGATCAGCCGCTCCAGGAATCGGATGAATACCTGGCTGGTCAGCGTATCGCGGTAGATCATCCATCGCACCTTTCCCTGATTGGTCACCGTGGAGATCATGTTGACTGAAAAGCGTCTGGCCGTGAGCCGAATCACCGGCGTCTGTCCCTTGGGTGCGTAACAACGCCCGTGCTGGCAATCACTGCGCACGCCCGTCTCGTCGCCCCAGTGGATCTCGGCCTCTTGCGCCTTGGCCTGCGCTGCAATCCCCGGGTAGGTCTCCTCCATCCAGCAGCGGACCTCCTTGGGATTCTGCTCGTAAGCGCGCCGCGCCGGTTTCTGCGGCGTAAATCCCCATCGGCGCAGATATTCCCCGCAGGTGCGCACCGGCATCCGGAGCCCAAACTCGCTCTCCATGAGTTCGCAGACGGCCCGCCGCGTCCACAGGGCAAAGGCCAGCTTCAACTGGTCGGGCGTCTTCTCAGTGATCATCTTCTGAAGCGCCTTTTCCTGCTCCGGACTCAGGTCACGCTGCTCTCCGGTTCGTCGCCCGCGCTTTCGCGGAACGAAGACTGCCGCGCCATGCTTCCTATGGGCTCCAGTCCAGCGGGTGACCGTCTTGACATGGACTCCAAGAGCCAAAGCGACCTCCCCTCTGGACTTCCCGGCCTTACGCATCCTTACCGCCCTGCGCCTTAGCTCCGCTTGGGTGGTTTGAGTCAAACTTCGTGCATCTCTTTCTTTCATCCACGTCACTTACCACAGAAACCCCACTTATGCTATCTGTTTGTTTGCCGGGTTAATAAAGACCGCGCAAGTCGGATAGCGGAAGCTTTTCGCGAGCACCGCATTCGACACGGCACACGTCATTCTTGCCGCACCTCCGCCCAATCCCAACGGGATTGAATCATCCAGCCCAAGGTTGCGAGGAACGAGCTACCCTGGGAACCCGCCCACAAACACGCCCCAACCTTGAAAGGGTTGAATCCATCGGCCAACGAACCACCGGAACCCGCTCCACCGCCGGGGCGGCATCAATCCCAAACATACCGCTCATCGAACACGATCCCGTAACGCTCCAACAACCGCCGGAATTCCTCCTGAAACGAAATCTTCCGATGATGCTCCTCCTGCCCGGCGATGTAGGCGCGCACATCCTCGACCTGCGATTGGCCGATCGAGAATGCGCCGTAGCCATTCTGCCACGCGAAGTCCGACAACTCGGGAGCTTTGGTTTTCAGCCATACGGTCGAACCGCGTTTCAATTCCTTCA
>JANOQC010000026.1:0-6024 GCA_031422175.1 Sphingobacteriia bacterium
GTGTGTAATCCTTACTGCGGGCCATGTGCTACTGCACATCCGGAGTTAGAAAAGATTGTAAAAGAAAACCCTTTAATAAAAGCACAAATAATTTTTAATACAATTAATGATGAAATGGATATGGGCTTAAAACCAGTGAAACATTTATTAGCTATTGCCTCAAAAGGAGATAAAGAATTAACTGAACATGCTTTAGACGACTGGTATTTAGCCAAAGAAAAAAATTATCAAACCTTTGCAAGTAAGTATTCTATCTATTCTAATTTCATCGAACAAAGTAATAAAATCAATCAAATGAAAGATTGGTGTGATAAAGTAAAGATTAGACACACTCCGACTATTTTCATTGATGGGTATGAATTGCCAAAAAACTATCAATTAAAAGATATAAAATATTTTCTTTCTTAACGGAAGGACAAACTTATTCTTTTGCTTAGTGCCCAAAAGAATAGCTCAACGGCACTACACTTGATCATGAACAAGTGGTTGGGCGAGCTAATTAACTGCTGATGCTTAAAACTGCAGGATTGATCATTATTAACCGTTATTCATAATAAGTGAATGGCTTAAAATTTTATATATGAAACAGAAATTCGAAAACATAGGTGTTATTTTGAGTAGAGATGCTCAGAAGAAATTAGGAGGCGGACTAGAAGAGGATCCAGGTGTAGAAGCAAGTTGTGGAACTTGTACATGGGGGGACCAATTTCCAAACTCTAGAACTTGTACAACAGGTACATGGGGTGGTTGTGATTGCCCAGGTGGTGCTTATGCTTGTATTAAATAAATTAAGCGACTTAAATTTGCTACAAGAATCATTCTTGTAGTAAATTTAAATATCAAATCTTATAGTATGTTTAAATTTTCAATTCAATTATTAGTAAATTTATTTATTTTAAGTTCAATTTTTAGTCAAAAAAGAATAAATACTCAAATAAAATTTCCTTCAAATATCACTTTCAAATCACTAAAAATTTTATTTGATAATGGTAAAAATGAAAAATTAATAGATTTTCAATTAAAAGAAAATAATGGATTATTAAACGATTTGTTCTTTTCTGAATATGGGTCGTTGAAAATTAGTTATACGCTAAACAATGGGATTGCTAATAATGATTTAATATTTATAAATGAAAATCCTTCGATTATTGAATATTATTATCCCGATTTTGATACTACAAAATTAACCTATAAATTAATTAATGCATTTGATTTTGCTATAATGAAAAATGGTTTTTTAGAATTTACTAAAAAAGAATATAGTGATTGTAAAGAATTTCTTGAAAAGTATTCAGATAGTATATTTAATAATAAGCCTAACATTGATAGTGTTTATAATAACAAGTTCTCTGCTTTATCCAGAAAAGAATTAGAATACATCTCATTGAATCCAAAAGATTATTATTTAAAATGGTATTTTCGTAGGAATCTAGTAAAATCGAATTTGGTTGAAATACAATCTGTAACTGATGTGTTTAATAGTTTTCCAAGTGCTTTTAAAAAAAGTGATGAAGGACTTTTTATAAAAGATTATTTAAATAGTTTTTCAAGTTTTAAGATTGGTAAGGAGTTACCTCTTTTCAGAGTAAAGGACGTTAATAATAAATACATCTCTTTAAACGATTACAAAAATAAGACTAATGTATTGTTAGTATTTTGGGCAACATGGTGTATTCCTTGTGTAAAAGAAATTCCAAAAATCAAAGAAATTAAAAGTAAGTATGGCGCGGATTTATCAATTATATTTATTTCGTATGATACTAATAAGGAATTTTTTTTTAAAAAAATTAAAGAATATGAAATGAATTGGGTGCATATATTTAACGATATTGATTTAATAAACTTATATGGTAGTTATAAGCCAATACCAAGAATATATTTAATAAACAAACAGTCTAAATTAATTTATGATAGAGATGAAAATCACGACATTGATTTAACCAAATTGGACTCTTCCCTTCTCCAACTTCATCAATAATCTATTTTTGACTTTCTTTATTTTTTTATGTTAATACTTCTTTTCCACTTCCAACATCAACAAAACCAAATGGACTGTGGGCCTACTTGCTTGTATATGGTTAGCAGGTATTACGGAAAGGTATTTGGTTTGGAGAAGTTAAGGCAGTTAACAGAAATTGGCAAAGAGGGGGTAAACTTACTAGGTATTAGTGATGCAGCGGAGCAAATTGGTTTTCAAACAACTGCTCTAAAGTTGAGCTTCGATAAACTAATGGTTGATTCTCCCAAGCCAGCCATTCTACATTGGAGTCAAAACCATTTCATTCTTTTACCGCATCAAAAAAAACTCCTTTCAGTTTTTTATTCAATAAACAACAACACAGCAAGATTACAATTGCTGATCCTGCTAAGGGTATTATAACCATCACTAAAGAACTGTTTTTACATAAATGGATCAGCGATAAAAATACCGATGGTGAACCAACAGGCATTGCACTCTTATTAGAGCCTGGCCCAAATTTTTACAATAATGCTTATGGTACAGATTTTGACCAACAGACCACTAAGCACGCCAGTCAATTACTAGGCTATATCCGCCCTCATAAAAAATTAGTGTTTCAATTATTCCTCGGTGTGGTGCTTGGTAGTTTATTACAACTGGTCTTTCCTTTTTTAACGCAAAGTGTGGTGGATGTGGGTATCAATACCCAAAACTTGCAATTTGTTTATATAGTTCTCTTTGCGCAGCTGGCATTATTTGTAGGAAGATTGAGTGTTGAGTTTATACGCAGTTGGATACTCTACCATATCAGCAGCAGGATCAACATTACTATACTTACTGATTTTTTAATCAAATTGATGCGTTTACCCTTGGCTTATTTTGATAGCAAGAAAACAGGGGATATCCTACAAAGAATGAATGATCATAAGCGCATCCAAAGCTTTTTAACTGGTACATCGCTGAGCACCCTTTTCTCAATGTTTAATTTATTGGTTTTTTCTATTGTATTACTAAATTATAATGTCATAATCTTCGGTGTATTTATAGGAGCCAGTATTGTGTATATCGGATGGATTATACTTTTTTTACAAAAAAGAAAACAACTAGATTATCAACAATTTGATGTAGCCGCTGCCGAGCAGAGCAGCACCATACAACTGGTGCAAGGAATGCAAGAGATTAAGCTGCATGGCAGCGAAAAACAACAGCGCTGGCAATGGGAGCACTTGCAAGCAAAATTGTTTAAGCTCGGCATGAAGGGATTATCGCTTAACCAATGGCAACAGGCAGGAGCATTTTTTATCAATGAAGGAAAGAATATAGTCATCACGTTTATTGCTGCAACGGCAGTGATACAAGGGCAGATAACACTCGGTGCAATGCTTGCTATACAATATATCATAGGTCAACTTAATGCACCGATTGAACAAATGATTGGCTTTGTACAAAACTGGCAACTTGCCAAGATCAGCCTAGAACGTTTGAACGAGATCAACCAATTGGCTGATGAAGAACCAGTAGTTTTGGATGATAGCAAAAACGTTCATCAAACCCTAACCAGCGAACTACCCACCAACAGAACCATCCACTTAGAACAAATAAGTTTTACTTATCCTGGTGCAGGCAATGAACCTGTGCTGAAGAACATCAATATGGTAATACCTGAGGGTAAGGTAACAGCTATTGTTGGAACAAGCGGAAGTGGCAAAACCACTTTACTAAAATTACTACTTAAGTTTTACAACCCCATCAAAGGAGATATTTATATAGGCGATACAGAAGAATCCAACGGCCTCAACTTAAATGGTATCAGCCATAGGGCATGGCGTAAACAAGCGGGGGTAGTAATGCAGGATAGTTTTATTTTCTCAGATAGCATAGCAAAGAATATTGCTGTTGGAGAAGACTATCCTGATAGAGAAAAATTAAGGTATGCAGCAAGCATTGCCAATATTACGCCATTTATTGAAAGCTTACCACTAGGATATAATACCAAGATAGGTGCTGAAGGTACTGGGGTGAGTGCTGGTCAAAAGCAAAGAATACTCATTGCAAGGGCGGTTTACAAGAACCCCAATATGATTTTACTAGATGAAGCTACCAATGCATTGGATGCTAATAATGAAAGCACCATCATTAAAAACCTACAGACTTTCTTTGAAGGTAAAACAGTGGTGGTAGTAGCACATAGATTAAGTACGGTAAAACATGCAGATCAGATTGTAGTGCTGCACAATGGAGCCATTGTAGAAAGAGGTACACATTCAGAGCTGGCAGCAATGAAGGGAGAGTATTTTACTCTGGTTAAAAATCAATTAGAGCTTGGTGATTAAATAAGAGATTAGTAAAAAATATGCCTACAGATCAAACATATAGTTTAGATGATATGCTACAAGCAGCCAATGTAGAAAGATTGGCCGAAAGTCAAAAAGATGTAGCTGATCGTATTTACAGTAATGAGGTAAGAGAGATCATCAGTACCAGACCAGCATGGATGGTACGCAATGGCATTGCATTATTCTTCATCATCATTGTATTATTGTTTACTGGCAGTTTTTTTATTCAATACCCTGATATCATTAAAGCACCAGTAAGAATAGTAGGCAATAATTTACCCAAACAGGTATTAAGTAAATCTGAAGGCAAACTGGTTGCATTGTTTGTGAAAGATAACGATCAAGTAAATGAAGGAGCCTTACTCGGAGTCATACAGAGCAGTGCAGATTACAAACAAGTTTTGCTTTTAGACAAATGGATAGAAGGGCAGTTGAAGAATCTAACAACTTCAAAGAAAACTTTTACCAATGCATCAACCAACTCATTTTGGAGCAGCATACAACCTTTACCAGCACTCAATAATTTAGGTGATATACAAAAGTATTATCAAGATTTAAGCCAACAGGTCTACCAATTAGGGTGGTCTACACCCAAAGGTTATTTTGAACAAAAGAAACAAACCATAGCTAAGGAATTAAACACCATAGATGCACTCAGACAAAATGCACAAACACAAAAGCAACTGATAGAACAAGATTTACAGATGCAACAGCATTTACTTACAATAAACGAAGGATTAGTAAAAGAAAAAGTAGTAGCCCCACTTGATTTAAATAAAGACAAATCTGCCGTTATTGCCAAGCAGCAACAATTGGTGCAGGTAGACGCAAACACCATCAATCAAAACAATAATGCAATCTCTAAACAAAAAGAATTAATAGAGATTAGTAAAACCGCCAATGATATACAGCAGAATTTTATCACAGCACTGCTCAATGCAAAAACAGCCATCACCGAATGGAAGAACCGATATATGATCATCGCTACGGAAACAGGTAAGATACAAATGGCGAGTTATTATCAAACCAATAGTTGGATCAAAGCAGGTCAAGAACTATTTTATATTATACCTTTGCAGCCCAGTTATTTTGCTGAAGTATTGGCATCGCAACAAAACTTTGGAAAAATCAGCAAAGGGCAGCAAGTGCATATTGCACTCAACAGCTATCAGCGCAATGAGTTTGGCATACTCAATGGAATTATCACTAATATACCTGCTGTACCTTATAGGGATACAGCATTCTTAATCAAAGTAGAATTACCAAAAGGGTTGATTACGAATTACAAAAAGCAAATTTTATTTAGCAATAATTTATCTGGTACCGCTGAGATCATTACTGAAAATGCTTCTTTAGCCGATCGGCTATTGTATCAGTGGAGAGGGTTGTGGAGGAGGTGATTTGTTAGAGTTAGGGGTATAAATTTATACCCCTAACTATTTATGATATACAAAGTATTGTAAATAATTTTAAACAAATTCTTTTGCTTAGTACCCAAAAAGAATAGCTCAACGGTACTACACTTGATTATGTACAAGTGGTTGAGCGAGCCAATACCCTGCTGATGCTTAAAGCTGCAGGATTAATTATTATTAATCGCAATTCATTATAAATGAATTGCTTAAACTTTTATTTATGAAACAAAAATTTGAAAAACTTGGAGTTGTTTTGAGTAGAAATGCTCAGAAAAAATTAATTGGTGGAGAAGGTAAAACTGATGAAATTGAT
>JANOQC010000027.1:0-4869 GCA_031422175.1 Sphingobacteriia bacterium
ACCCACTTTGTGCATAATCCACCCCTAAAAACTATTTCCCATAAAAAAAGAGACTGCCCCTTTTGAGACGGCCTCTTTTTTATGCCCCGATTCGATTCCGGGACTTCAGTCCCGAGGGAGAAGAGGGGCATAAAAAAGACCGGGCACGTTAGTGCCCAAGGTTGTACTTCATTATTTTATTGCCACCCCCACCCCGGGATCAGCGGAGCTAATCCCTTCCTCTCTGCAAGAAATTAATCAAAGCTTTACAAACACATATAAATGGTGATTTGTGAAGCTTTTATATTTTATATACGCTCAATTTGACTATTGTTAGTAAATAGTAAAATAAGTACTATATTTGACTATTGATAGTAAATAGTAAAATGACTTTTAAAGAAAAAATACTTCAACTTTTTCAGGAAAACACTGAATGGACAGTACATGAACTAACAGAAAAGTTAGGTGCATCCAAACAGATGATTCACATTGCCCTGAACCAATTATTAGAAAGTGGGCAGCTCCATAAACTAGGCCGCACGCCTAAAACTGTTTATAAAATTATACCCGTCTCTTCCAACTTGCAAACTATACAGAACACGGTTGTTTTTTCTATTGAAGATGAAGAATATTTGCAAAAACGTTGGTTAGAGGTAACAACTACCGGCAATTTGCTAGAAGGTGCAAATGCGTTTGTTTATTGGTGCAATCAAAGGAAAGAGTCAATCCTAAAAACCTTTGAAGAATACAAGATAACAAGAATCAAATACGATGCTTATTATAAAGAAGATGGATCAATCAATGGCATGGAAAAACTGCGGAATACCAAAGGGTATGAAAATATTTGGCTTGATGACCTTCACTATTTGGACTTTTACGCAATTGAGCGATTTGGTAAAACAAGACTTGGCACTTTGCTACATTTTGCAAAGCAAGGCCAGAGTATACCTTTAATTCGTAGAATGATAATTGAAATTAAACCAAGAATTCTAGAATTTATAAAAGTACATAATGTGGATGCTATAGGTTTTGTTCCACCTACGTTACGAAGAGAGGTTCAGTTAATGAAAGTATTGGCTAAAGGTCTCAACATTCCACTTCCTCAAATAAATATAAAAAAATTGAACGGACTGATTCCTGTTCCACAAAAATCATTGTCTAAACTGCAGGAACGGATTGATAATGCGTCGGGAAGCTTTACAATTATGGAGCAAAGATCATTTTCGCATGTTTTGTTGATTGATGATGCTGTAGGATCTGGTGCAACCTTAAATCAAGTAGCTGAGAAATTAAAAAACAAGAAAACTGCTCAACGCGTTAGTGGCTTAGCTATTGTAGGTAGTTTTAAGGGGTTTGATGTTATAACGGACGTATAATGGAAATGTCAGTTAAATTATTTTGGTATTATTTCCTTAACATTGAGGTAACAATTCGGTAACATTAGAGAGGCAGTTTTGCAGCACTAAATTATACATGCTGTGAAGAAGTTTTTTACGCTATTGCTACTCGTACTTTCAAGCTCAATCATATTTGCACAAAAAGCAAAAATTTCAGGAAAGATCACCAATTCTAGAAATGAAGCGTTAAGTGGGGTTACCATTAAAATATCTGGAGGAGCAACAGGTTTTACCAAAACAGATGTAGATGGCAATTTTATACTCACTGTTGAACCAGGAAAAAAGTACAGTATTGTATTATCCTATATTGGATACAAAGACAAAACCATTGACGATATTTCTTTACCAACAGGTAAAACAGAAGATTACCTAAGTGTCTTATTAGAAGATAATGGCAAAAAATTAGAAGATGTCACTGTAAAAACAACTGCAAGATCTTCATCAGCTAAAGGGGAAACTGTTAATGCCTTAATAGCATTTCAAAAAAATACCAATACAGTTGCTTCAGTTATTTCTGCTGAAGCTATCCGCAGATCACCAGATAAGAACACCGGAGAAGTTCTTAAAAGAACACCTGGTGCAAGTATACAAGAAGGTAAATTTTTAATTGTTCGTGGATTAGCTGAAAGATATAATTTAGCCATGTTAAATGGTATTCAATTAGGAAGTACAGAGCCAGACAGAAAAGCGTTTTCTTTTGATTTGATTCCTGCAAATATGATTGATAACATCGTTATCAACAAGGCCTTTGTTCCAGAACTACCAGGAGAATGGGCTGGTGGATTGGTACAAGTAAATACCAGAGATATTCCAGCAAAAAACTTTTTTACTATACAAATAGGTACAGGTATCAACACACAAACTGCTGGTAATAATTTTTACGAATACAAAGGAGGGAAAACAGATTGGCTAGGTATTGATGATGGAACCAGAAGTTTGCCTGGATCTTATACTACCAAGTCTCAGTTTGATGCATTGACCCCGCAGCAAAAAACGGCGATGGGAAAAGAGTTTGATAATGTTTGGTCGGCCAATACTGCAAATGGACTCAATCGTTTTAATGGCCAAATTCAAATGGCAGGCGGATTTACCAAGAATTTAAAAGGCAGTCAAAAATTGGGAGGCATATTTGGAGTTACTTATAATAGAAATGCACGCTATTTGCGCGGACAAAATAATGGTTATGCATTTCTAGGTAATGGAGCTTTTACACCAGACTTTGCTTTTAATGATGATCGTTTTATTAATGATGTTCTATGGGGTGCTTTAGGAAATTTAACCTACCAAATCAATAACAATAATAAAATTTCTATAAAAACCATATTCAATATTAATTCAACCGATTTTACCACATTAAGAACAGGAGTTGAAGGTAACGGAAATGCTACATTGGACAGTTCTAGAGGTTATGAATATGGATTTAAGCAAAATACATTCTGGAATAATCAAATTAGTGGAGAGCACAATATCAAACCAAATGTGCTTAAACTTAAATGGTATGGATCTTTTACTTTATTAGATGGCTATATACCAGATCAGCGTAGGTTGTATTACCAAAAGAATAATGGCGCTACAAATAATCCATATGTAGCATTATTGTCGAACGTTTTATCTCAAAAAAGTGGTAACAGATTCTATCAAAATTTGAGTGACTATGTATATTCAGCTGGTGGTGATTTAGCTTATACATTTGATGCATTGGGTGCAAAACAAACCGTAAAAGCTGGATATTTATTCCAAGTAAAAGATCGTTTGTTTGATGCAAAACCTTTCTCTATTTATTTACCAAGAGACAATGCAGCACTTCGCTTACAAGACCCATCCACTATTTTTAATCCCAATAATTTTGGGGATGGTTCAACTACCAGTACTTTATTGGCATTCGATGCTATCAAGGGAAATCAATATAGATATTTGGCCAACACTATTTTAAATGCTGCATTCTTACAATTTGATAATCAGTTCGGACAAAAAATGCGCGTTGTTTGGGGAGTGAGAATGGAAGATTATGATCAGTTAATTGGAAGCGTTAAAACTTCGGATCCGCGTCATAACTATACAAAAGTAACCGACTTTTTACCAGGTGTTAATGCAACCTATAAATTAAATCAAAAAACCAATCTTCGCTTATCTGCTTCACAAACAGTTGTACGCCCAGAGTTTCGTGAATTAGCTACTTTTCAATACTACGATTTCGAATTGAATGCTGCAGTACAGGGCTTGCCAACTTTAGTTAGAACCAAAGTTTCTAATCTAGATCTTCGATATGAATTGTATCCAAAAGCAGGAGAAGTATTTTCATTTGGAGTGTTCTACAAATACTTTGATAAGCCAATTGAAATGATTTTTCAATTTGGAGCAGGTGGTTCTAGTAATTTTAATTTTGCCAATCCAAATAGTGCGCAGGCTTATGGTGCAGAAATTGATTTTAGAAAAAAATTGGATTTCTCTGAAACATTCAAGCACTTTACTTTTCAAGCAAATGCTTCTTATATATACAGCCGAGTAGAAGATGCTAAATTATCATTAGATCGTCCGTTACAAGGTCAGTCTCCTTTCTTAATCAACGCTTCTATCTTATATGATTTAGAAGAGAAAGGATTGAGTGCTACTTTATTATATAATCAAATTGGAAGACGCATCACTTTCGTTGGAAGTTTAGATCAACCTGATATTTATGAATCTTCAAGACCTGTTTTCGATTTTCAATTAACAAAGAAATTTTCTAAAGGAAAATCAGAACTAAGATTGAACATTCAAGACATTTTAAATAGGCCATTGTACTTCTATCAAAACCCAGATGGAAATACTCAACGCAATAAAGATTTAGATCCAAACAGGCTATCAAGACAATTTGGAACAACTTTCACCATCACCTACGGATATACTTTATAAAATATATGAAAATCAACAAGTTTAAAAATAACAATATGAAAATGTCAATCATTTGGGTAGCTGCTTTAGCAGGTTTAGCAATTACCGGCTGTAGAAAAATTGAAATGGATGGCGGTACAACTGTTACCGTTACTCCTCCTCCAACTACTGGTGGCCAAACCATCACATTGTCTGGAAGAATTTCAAGAGATACTTTATTAAAAGCCAGCAATACTTATATATTGAGTGGTTTGGTGTATATGGTTAACAACGCAACCATGACCATTGAGCCAGGAACTACTATTAAAGGAGATTTCCAAGGAACTTCAGTGGCTGCATTAACCATTACCAGAGGTGCTAAAATTGTTGCCAATGGTACTCAAGATAATCCAATTGTGTTCACTTCTGCTTCACCTGTTCCTCGTTCAGGAGATTGGGGTGGAATAGTTATTTGTGGAAGGGCTTCTGTAAATACTGCAACAGGTGGTTCAGCAGGTACACTTACTGTTGAAGGAGGTATTGATAATTCATTTGGAGATGGAATTGCAGGTGGTGGTGCAACCCCAAATGACGATGATAGCTCAGGAGTATTAAAATATGTACGTATAGAATATGCAGG
>JANOQC010000028.1:0-9650 GCA_031422175.1 Sphingobacteriia bacterium
TTTGGCAGTTGATTGAAATAAAGGAGCAACAGTTTGTCTGAT
This sequence comes from Sphingobacteriia bacterium, assembly GCA_031422175.1. Lineage (GTDB taxonomy): Bacteria > Bacteroidota > Bacteroidia > Chitinophagales > Chitinophagaceae > Sediminibacterium. The sequence continues at coordinate 43 of JANOQC010000028.1, forward strand.
GAGTTTACCGGTTTCATCATACCATTCTACATAAACATTTTTACTTAAAGGGCTTAACTCATTACCCATCATGATATATACTTTATACCATACTGTTTCATCTGGATTATACATTTGTTTATCAAAATGTATATGCATTTTTTCTTTAGGAAAGCCCTGAGCATACTCATTCATCATTGAATCGATTAACTGAGCATTCAAAGAAGTAAAAGAAAGCAAACAGCCTATAAATAGTGTAATGCTAAAATACCCAATTTTCATACTAATCCCAATTTTTTCGTAAGATAATCTCAATCGATCAAATGATAAAAAATCATCTTTTAAAACTTATTCATCTGCAATTACTTTAACTTTTGGCACTAAAAAATGCATGGTAACCCATGCTATTAAATAGGAAAATCCACATACCAAAAACATAATATAATAGGCAATTTCAATTTGATTAATAGCCCGGTAGTGAACAAATAAGTTTTTCTGAACAAAAAATGAAAGTAAAATACCACCTACTGAACCAAACATCCCTCCTATTCCTGTAACCGTTCCGATGGCCCTTTTTGGGAACATATCACTAACTGTGGTGAAAATATTGGCACTCCATGCCTGATGAGCAGCTGCAGCTAATCCAATCACAATTACAGCCAACCACATATTCACTTGACCTAAAATTTGTGCAAATAAAATAGGTAATACAAAAAAGGAATAAAACAACATAGATGATTTCCTAGCCTTAAAAACAGTCCAATTCTTCTTAATCAAATACAATGGCAACCATCCGCCTCCTACACTACCAAAGGTAGAAATAGTATATACTAATGCAACTGGCATTGCAATCGCTGTTCCCTTCAGGTGATATTCACTTTCTAAAAAATCAGGTAACCAGAAAAGATAAAACCACCAAATTGGATCTGTTAATAATTTACCTAAAGAAAAAGCCCAGGTTTGGCGATACTTCATCAATCTCAACCAAGTAAAAGGTTCTTTTTTAGTTTCACTTACAACTGGTTGTTCATCAATATCACTATGAATATAATCATACTCTTCTTTTGTTAACTTAGGATGATGTGTAGGCTTGTGGTATGTTCGCATCCAGAAAAACAACCAAATAAAACCCAATAAGCCTGTTAGCACAAATGCCCATTGCCATCCAATAGTAACAGCAATAAAAGGAACTGTTAACGGTGCAATAATAGCACCAACATTAGCCCCAGAATTAAAAATCCCTGTTGCCAGTGCCCTCTCTTTTTTAGGGAACCATTCTGCTACTGTTTTTATGGCAGCTGGAAAATTACCAGCTTCAGTTACACCCAAAGCTGCCCTTGCAACTCCAAACCCAAATACATTTGTTGCAAACGCATGTGCTACAGCAGAAATACTCCATAAGCCAGTGGCCCATGCATAACCCTTTTTTGTTCCAATTGAATCAATGAATTTTCCTGCTAATAATAATCCAATGGCATAGGATATTTTGAATGCAATTTCAATATTGGCATAGTCTCCATCATTCCAATTCATTTCTACTGTAAGGGTAGATTTTAGCAAACTAATTACCGCCCTATCTAAATAATTAATAGTTGTAGCAAAAAAAACAAGACTACAAATTGTCCAACGATATTTTCCAATGGAAGATGTCATGCTTAAAATTTAATTTGTTTATTGAGTTTGTTTGATTGTATTCATAATATGAACAACAGATGCAGTATTTTCACTGAGTTGAATATAATCTTGGCCAGATAAAATAGAAGGGGTAATTAATTTACTTCCTAATCCAACACCAACAATACCGCTCTTCATCCATTTAACTATACTCTCCTGAGTAATATCTACTCCTCCAGTTACCACAAATCGTATCCCAGAAAATAATGGCATAATGGCTTCTACATATCCAGGGCCTAATACATTTCCAGGAAAGAGTTTAACCAATTTACATCCAGCCTGCTGTGCTACATGCACTTCTGTAGGTGTCATGCATCCTGGTATCCAAGCTATTTTGTTCATGTATGCTATATCTGCGATTTCATTATCAAAGATGGGGCTAACTAAAAAGTGAGCACCGGCTTCAATAAATGCAGTAGCTTGCTCGCCAGTTTTAATAGTTCCAATACCCAATAATAATCCCGGGAATTCGGATTTAGTTTTAATTAAATATTTAAAATTATTTAGACTATTTTTTCCTCGATTGGTGAACTCAATGCAACGAACACCTCCCTTATACAAAGCACTGACAACACTTTTACAGATTTCTACATCATCATGATAAAATAAGGGCAGCAATCCCCCATCACATATTTGTTCAATTACTAATTCTTGATTATCCATTTTAATAAGTTGATTTAATCTTTTCTACTGTTTGTATTGTAGCATCCCCCAATTCTTGTAATTTACCAAAGGCTGCAGCGGCGGCATAATTAATAATGGATTGCGATTTGTTATTTTTATATAACCCATAAATCAATCCCCCCATAAAACAATCTCCACTCCCTACTTTATCTACTACTTGATCTGTTGTAAAACTGGTTGAAACAAAATGTTCAGAAGAATTGTGCAATGTGGCAAAATAATTAACTGTATTACCCTCAGTAAATCTAAATGTAAACGCAACTACTTTACATTTTGGGTAATGATCCATCAATAACTTAGACTGATGATTGGCATGCATGGCATAACTAGTTTTTTCTTTGTTGTCATGAATATCAGCATCTACATGAATGCCTAATAATTCTTGTACACTCCAAACATTGCCCATGATTACATCGCAATATGAAACTAATTCTGGCATAATATCAACGGGTTTTTTACCATATTGCCAAAGTTTTGCCCTGTAGTTTAAATCAATGGAAATAGTTAGCCCTTTTTTAGTAGCCGCTTCTAGCCCCTCTTTACACACCAATACAACTTGCTCATTCAATGCAGGGCTAATGGCGCTAAAATGAAACCAATTGCATCCTTTAAGTGCTTCATCCCAATCAATCATTCCTGGTTTTAATGAAGCAAATGCAGTATGAGTTCGATCATAAATAACACCTGTATTTTTTAAATCTGCACCCTGTGGAAGATAGTAAACACCAATTCTATCTCCTGTATAATAAATAGAAGATGTATCAATCTTTTTAGCTTCAATACCTGCCACTATTTCTTCGGAAAGATAATTGCTGGGCAATGCTGTCATGTATTTTGAAGGTATATTCCAACATGCCAAAGCAGTGGCTACATTTAATTCAGCACCACCAATGAAAACTGGCATTGACTGATTATTAATCCATGCTCTATTTAAAACTGGAGACATCCTCATCAATAATTCTCCAAAACAAAAAACAGCTCCCATATTATTCAAATTTAAACAATCGAAAGATAGATTCAAACCAAGATAACACGAAATAGTCTAATTCTAAGTTTAGAATTTCAATAATATAATCAAAATCATTACTGTCCGAGATAAAAAATTAAAATAAAAAAAATGAGCCATATATTTTACGATATGGCCCAAAACATATAGGTTTAGTTTACCACAACAAAACCATATGAACAATAGTACAAATTTTTCTGGTAATTCTGTTTTCGGACAGCTGATTTCTTTAATTCCCAAGTATCAAGTGCAAAGAGCAGTTAATAAATACCAGTCCGACAAGTTTACCAAACGGTTTTCAACTTGGGAACATCTGATATCTATGTTGTTTGCCACTGCTTCCAATACCACTTCACTTCGAGATGTAACCAATGGCTTCCTTGGTTTGGAAGGGAAACTGCAGCATTTAAACCTAAAGAGACCGCCCAAAAGAAGCACCATCAGTGATGCTAACAAGCGGAGAAGCTATCAGGTCTTCGAAAAAATATACTACGATTTGTTATCCCAGTATAAACCCATTTTATCGGACAGCCGCTTTAAGAATGAGTTTGGGAAGGAGCTGTCCATCATCGATAGCACTACTATTTTCCTTTTCAAAGACATCCTCAAATGCGTTGGGCGTAAACCAGAGAGCGGAAAACGTAAAGGCGGCATTAAAGTGCATATGCAAATTAGGCCTGATTACAATTCACCAGTATTGGTGAAGTTCACAGATGCTACAACCCATGATAGCAGCTTTATGAATGATATTGAGTTCACCAGTGACCATATCTATGTATTTGATAAGGGATATAATGATTATGAGCGTTTTGAATACTTTAATATCCATCAAATACCCTTTGTAACAAGGTTAAAACACAATGCAGCTTTTAGGCGTAAGAAAGAATTTGAACTAGCCGCTGATAGTAATCAATCCATTTTACTGGACGAACAGATCGTTTTACCCTTGCGTGAAAACGGGAAAATTAATAGAGGCCTACCGCTTCGCAGAGTGGTTTATTGGGATGAAAAGCATCAAGTTTGCTATGAATTTATCAGTAATATATATGACCTGTCCGCTGACCAGATTGCGCTAATTTATAAATCTAGGTGGCAAATAGAAACATTGCACAAACAGTTAAAGCAAAACCAATCCTTAAGTTATTTTTTAGGAGACAATGTAAATGCTATTATTATACAAATATGGTGCGCACTGATCTGGAATCTCTTGCTAACTGTACTGCAAAGGCAAATTAAAGCGAAAGTCTGGGCCTTTTCTAATCTAGCTAGTGTAATAAGGTTGCATCTATTTAACTACATCCATCTGAACTCTTTTTTAAAGAATCCGCTGAAGCATTATCAACAAATAATGGCTCAAGAACTGAAATTGTTTGATGGGTGACACCCTGCTTTACAGAAATGAACCATTTTTAATTAACTTGTATTGTAAACCTTCTAAAAAATAGCTGTTACAGAATTATCTCGGACAGCAATGAATCAAAATATTAAAATCTAGAGCGGGAAGGGTTGCAAACAACTTATTTATCCCATCCAAAATAGGTATTGGCATTATTGTAACAGATATTTTGAATTTGTTGACCAATCCAATTGATATCATTGGGCAATTCTCCTTTCTCAATTTCATCTCCAAATAAATTGCATAAAATTCTTCTAAAATATTCATGCCTTGGGAAAGACAAAAAACTCCTAGAATCAGTTAACATGCCAATAAATTGACTGATTAATCCCATATTACTCAATGCATTTAATTGCCTTATGATTCCATCTTTTTGATCTAAGAACCACCATGCGCTTCCAAATTGAACTTTCCCAGCAACTGATCCATCATTAAAATTGCCCAACATAGAAGCCATTAATTCATTGTCTGCCGGATTTAGATTATAAATTATAGTTTTGGCTAACTTGTCTTCTGTATCTAATTTATTTAAAAATTTAGCTAATGCTGAGGCTTGAGAAAAATCTCCAATACTATCCCATCCTGTGTCGGGCCCAAGCAAATTCATCATCCTACTATTATTGTTGCGCAATGCCCCTAAATGATATTGCTGAACCCAACCCTTTTCCCAATCCCATTCCGCAAAGTGAAGCAGCATGCAACTTTTAAATTTTCGTTGCTCGGTATTATTCAATTCTTTGCCACTATGCACTTTGTTGAAAATCGATTCAATTTCAGTGCCTGTAAAATCTTCCGCATAAATTTCTTCTAGCCCATGATCACTTACAGAACAACCCATTGTAGCAAAAAAATCATGCCGATTTTGAAGAGCAAACAAATAATCTTCAAAGGAAGATATAGCGATATCAGCAACTGATTCCAAATTTTTTAAATAGCCATTAAATTGTGCTGAATTACTAACTTCCATTGCTTTATCTGGCCTGAATGCAGGATAAATATTTACTTCAAAACCATCGTCTTTTAACTTCTGATGATGTGCTAAACTATCAATAGGGTCATCGGTAGTACAAATTTTTTTTACATTCATTTTTCGAATTAAGTTTCGAATGGATTGATTCTTGTCTTGCAGCATCTCACTTGTTTGCAGATAAATTCGATCAGCTGATAAAGGATTGAGTACCTCATCTATATTAAAATACCGTTGCAATTCTAAATGTGTCCAATGATACAATGGATTGCGCATGGTAAATGGAACTGTTGCTGCCCATTGTAGAAATTTTGCTTCATCAGATTGATTGCCTGTGCAATAGGATTCATCTACCCCATTTGTTCTCATGGCCCTCCATTTATAATGATCCCCATACAACCATGCTTGGGTAATATTTTCAAATAAAGGATCTGCTGCTATTTGTGCAGGTGGCAAATGACAATGATAATCGATGATAGGCATCTCCTTTGCAAAATCATGATATAATTTTTTTGCGCTTTCAGAATTCAATAAAAAATCTTCACCCATGAATGTTTTCATAAAAAACTGCTTTATATTTTATAAACTCACACCACGTTTCCATGGAATAAAATCATCTTGGTTTAATAATACTGCTTTGGGGGTAATCCTGCCACTTGCTACTTCTATACAATAATTCAATATGGATTCACCCATTTGTTCAATGGTTTTATCTCCATTAATAATGGGTCCAGTATCAATATCAATAATATCGGACATGCGTTTTGATAATGAAGTATTACTAGACACTTTAATTGTTGGGCAAACTGGATTTCCAGTTGGTGTTCCTAATCCAGTGGTAAATAAAATTAATGTAGCCCCAGCCGCAGCTTTACCAGTTGTTGCTTCTACATCATTTCCAGGAGTGCAGACCAAATTCAATCCTTGTTTGGTTGCAGGCTCTGTATAATCCAGCACATCAACAATGGGTGATGTGCCCCCTTTTTTTGCTGCACCAGCAGATTTAATTGCATCAGTAATCAAACCATCTTTGATATTTCCTGGAGATGGATTCATGTGAAATCCAGAACCTGCTTTAATAGCCGAATCACTGTAAGATTTCATTAAATGAATAAATTTATGAGCTGCATCTGGACTAATTGTACGATCAATTAATTCTTGTTCCACTCCACATAATTCAGGAAATTCAGCCAATAATACTTTACCTCCTAATGCTACTAATAAATCGCTACAATATCCCACTGCAGGATTAGCAGATATTCCACTAAAGCCATCACTACCCCCGCATTTTACTCCGATGGTTAATTTACTCAAAGGAGCTGGTTGACGTTCAATTTTATTGGCTTCAATTAATCCTTTAAAAGTTATTTGAATAGCATTACTAATAAGCTGTTCTTCACTGGATGATTGTTGTTGTTCAAATACAAATAAGGGTTTATTAAAAAGGGGGTTTCTATTTAAAATATCCTTTTTAAATTCAGGCAATTGCAAATTCTGACAACCCAAACTCAACAGTGTTATACCAGCAACGTTTGGATGATCGGCATAGGCAGCTAAAAGTTTGCTTAGCATTGCTGCATCTTCTCTTGTTCCACCACAACCTCCTTGGTGATTGAGAAATTTTATTCCATCAATATTTTTAAAAGGTCTTTTCTCAGAAGTAGTATACAATGGCCCTGCTTCAAATTGAATATGCTCTAATGACTCTCCAGCTTCAAATGCAACTAATAATTGAGCTGTAAAATTTTTATATTTTGTAGATACAGCATAGCCTAATTCATTTTGAAGGGCTTCTTTGATAACATCTAAATTTCTATTTTCGCAAAAAACAGTTGGAATAAATAACCAATAATTGGCAGTACCCACTTTGCCATCGGCACGATGAAAACCTTGAAAAGTTTTATCTATAAAACTGCTTACATCTGGTGGTGTCCATTTAAATTGAAACGGTTTGTATGAATAAGGTTCAGATGCATGGTGTAAATTTTCACTACTCATTCTTGTGCCTTCTTTCACATTAAGTTGCACTTTTCCAACCAATACTCCATACATAAGAACAGCATCGCCTTTATTTAAATTTATGCTATAGAATTTATGTTTGGCAGGGATCAGTTCCTTAACTTTATATTCTATGCCTTCAAATAAAACAACTTGATCCTTTTGCAAATCAGATAGTGCAACGATTACATTATCACTTGGGTGTACTTTCAAAACCTGCTGTTTCATTCCAATACTTTTTTAGAATAGTTTAGTAAAAAATGATTCATCCCAACCAAATCAATCAATTTTAACAATTGAATTATTCGTTCTTCAAAACCAGTTATATTAGATAAATCAGTACCCCATAAAGTAGCATCAGCTAAAATAGCATGTACATATTGTTCAACGGATTGATGAGATGCTATTGAAACAAATATGCTTGCTTTAGCATCGTCAATAGTATATTGATTAAATGCTCTACCTGTTTGCTTCATCAGCATTAAGAATGCTGCGAAACCTACTGCCATGTGTTCTGGCACTTTATGCGTTAGTTCTTCATATCGAAGTATCAATGCAATATTTCTCATACGCATTTTCTCCGTATAGTTTACTGCAATACTTATCCATTTATGCTCGATGAAAGGATTTGCAAATCTTTCTTTGACCCCTTCAGCAAAATCATGGGCAATTTTTAAATCAATTTCTTGATTCAGTAAACATGGGCTGATTTCCCTGAGCATTAGTTCATCTAGATAGTTTACAAACTCTTTATTACTCATTGCTTCTTTAACTGTTTTGAACCCAGCTAACAAAGCAATAGCACAGCTAAAACTATGTGTTCCGTTTAATAACCGTAACTTAAGATCTCTGAATTTTTGTATCGAATCTGTAATTACAATCCCATTATCTATTCCTGTAAATGATAGTATTTCTTTTACAGCTGGATGATCACTTTCAATAGCCCATAAACGAAAGGGCTCGCTCATAATCATCAACTCATCTTCATATCCCAATAATTGATAAACATCCGCTGTTAAAGCAGGTGAAAGTTTACCTGGCACAATACAGTCCACTAGGGTATTACAAAAATGATTAGCGTTGTTCAACCAAGTTATAAATGAATACTCTAAATGGTTAATAACAGCCAATTGATTAATTATTTTTAATAATAACTTACCATTATCAGGAATTAATTCTGTTGGGAGTACCACCATTCCTGCAGCATCAGAACCATAAAATAGTTGCCAGCGTTTATATAAAAAGGCCAATACCTTTCCCGGAAAACTTGATGGTACTCCATCCAATATTTTATCATCACCAATTAAAACAAGTCCTGATTCTGTTGTATTAGAAATAATAATTTGCATTGATTTGCTCGAAGCCAATTCGATAATTGATTCCCATTGAGTTGCTGCAGTTAACACCCTGCTAATACTTGCGTTTATATTATACCTTGCAATATGATTTCCATATTCTATACCTCGTACACAATGGGTATACAATCCTTCCTGCTCTCCAAAAGCATCTGCACCAGGGGTTGCAGTGGACTTTACAACAACAATTCTACCATTAAAAATTTGTTGTTGATTGGCTTTATCAATAAAATAATCAGGCAAGCCTCTTAATAAAACTCCTGTACCAAATTGTAGCACTTTTTCGGGTAAGGCAAAATATTGATCTGAAGGCACTTTTACTATATGGCTATCAATCTGATTGAGTATCTTTTTTGTTAATTTCATAAACCCCATTTTTTTTCTGGTGCCCACCGGTTTTTAAATACCCAAGCTGCATTTATTGAAGCAGGTGCTGGATTTCCTTCAGCAAGCTCAATATTATTGGCAAATAAAACCGAACTGCTATTTACTTTTTTACAATTGAAATAATAAATCCTTCTTCCCCATTTAATTGTATTGCTAGTAGGT
>JANOQC010000029.1:0-35569 GCA_031422175.1 Sphingobacteriia bacterium
TTTTCAGCATTTGCTTGGTTTTCAGTTTTCTATACAATCGAAAAAATAATCAGTAAAAATAGCTCAACCAAAAATAAGTTGATCCGCATTCAAGAGCTACCTGATTTTTTTTGCTGGATTACCTGCGTACACACCAGGTGATTCAATATTTTTTGTTACCACCGCTCCAGCACCAATCACTACTTCATCACAAATAGTTACAGGTAAAATGGTTGCATTGCTTCCAATTGAAACATGGTTACCAATATTCGTTTTACCCCATTTAGATGAATCTCCTGAAGGCCTGCCATCTTTGAATAAATCATTTACAAACATTACTCCATGCCCCACAAAACAATTGTTGCCGATTGTTACTCCCTCACAAATAAAACTGTGAGACTGAATTTTACAAGACGCTCCTATGCATACGCCCTTTTGAATTTCCACAAATGGGCCAATAAAAACATCATCACCAATGCTGCACTCATACAAATTAGAAGGATGCATTAACGTAACATTTTTACCGAAAACAACATCTCGAATACTGGCATTGATTATTTGAAATGGAGTGGCCATTGTTATTTGCAGCTTTACTTTTTTGATTTATTACTATAGGAGTCCCTTTTATTAATTGGCACTATACCTTATCTAAATATTGCTGCCGCTTGTTCAATGCTTTCCGGCTTTCCAACATCAATTAAATCGGCGCCAGAATGATCAAACATGTTGATTGATTGCTTGGTACACAGATCCAAATAAACATCGATCATCGAAAATTTACCTGCGAATTCTGTATCCTGTATGGCAGAAAAAATACCCGTGTTCAATACATGAATACCACTGAATGCCATAGGAAAAATTCCTTCTCGATGCTGCATTTTTAGAACAGGACCCTTCTCCTCTCCAGTGGCATTGTTGCGCCATCCCACCATTTGTTGTTGCTCATTAAATAATAAACACCTGCTCGATGTTCGGTTACTCACTGCCAATGTAGCCATTGATTTACTTACAAAATGGTGTTGAATCATGGCTGAAAGGTCCATATTGGTGAGTATGTCTACATTCATCAATACAAAATCGGATTCCCCTTTAAAATAATGCGCTGCTTTTACTAAACCTCCCCCCGTTTCTAATACTTCATCTGATTCATCCGAAAAATAAATTTTCGATCCCCAGCCATCGTAATGCTTTGCTGCCTCCACCATTTGATCGGAAAAATGATGGACGTTTACAATTACTTCTTTTATACCATGTTGTTGCAAATAGCGTAGGTTTCTTCCTAATAATGGTATGCCATTTACTTCAGCCAATGCTTTAGGATGCTTGTCTGTCCAGGGTTTTAGCCGAGTACCTAATCCTGCTGCTAAAATCATTGCCTTCATACATCAATATTTATCTAACCCAATTTGCACTGTTGGTATGGGTGAGGTTTACTTTTACTTTGTATTTATTGCGCAAATGTCGTGCCGTTTGTTCTGCAGCATACACGCTTCGGTGTTGGCCGCCTGTACAGCCAAAATTAATCATTAAGTGCTCAAAATCCCTACTCAAATAATTCTCTACCGTAATATCAATCAAATCCCAAACACTATTTAAGTATTTGTCCATTTTAGTTCGCTGCTCTAAAAAATCTTGCACCGATTTATCTCTGCCTGTTAATTTTTTATACTCTTCAAATCGTCCCGGGTTTAAAATACCGCGCATATCAAACATAAAGCCACCGCCATTTTCGGTAGGGTCAGCCGGTATGCCTTTTTTGTAACTGAAACTATTGATCTCTATTATCAACGGTGTTTTTTCGTTGGCCTGTGTAGCTTTAAATCGATTGATCATTTGTTCGTCCACCACCAAACGCAATACCCGATCAAATTCTGGTGTAACAATACCAACTCTTTCATGTTCTATAAAAAATTGCAGATTTTGTAATGCCAATGGTATGCTCGATAAAAAATGTGCTTTGCGTTCAAACAATCCCCTAAATCCATAAGCACCCAACACTTGCAATAATCGAATCAATACATAGCCGTTGTATTGGCTTACAAATGTGATGCGATCAATCGGTTTTTCCAGCAACCCATCTACCTGATCCATATAGTATACCAACAATTGCTTTTTCCATTCTTCACTTAACTCTGCTTTGGCCTGCCATAATAAAGAGGCCACATCATATTGCAAAGCGCCTTTCATGCCACCTTGATAATCGATAAAATGTACTGCTTCATCTTTCACAATAATATTTCGGCTTTGAAAATCGCGAAACATAAAATATTTATTCTCTGTTCTGGTGAGATAAGTACTCAATGCATCAAAATCTTCGAGCATGGCCTGCTTATCGTAAGGTAATTGTAAAGTATCAAGAAAATAATATTTGAAATACAGCAAGTCGCTCATGATGGCTTGCTTGCCAAATTCTTTGGCAGTTAAGCTATAATCGTAATTCAATCCCTTATCGCCGATTATTTGTATGCGTGCCAGTTCGCTTAAACTTTTCTGAAACAATTGATATACTTCATCATTATGGCCCCTTGCTTCCAACTCATTTAAGAGCGAAGCGGTGCCCATATCTTCTTGTATATAGATTGTGTTGTTTTCGTTGACTCCGTATATTTCCGGAACGGAAAGGCCAGCTGCCTTAAAATGCTTGCTGAAATAAATAAATGTAGTCGTTTCTTTTTGATGGGTATTATAGGTAGCGATATAAGTTTTGCTGCCTGCATAAATTCTAAAATATACACGGTCGCTTCCGCTCTGCGGAATTTTTTCTATGCTATCTGACTGCGCTTGTAGCAGTTGAGTAAACAATTGCCCAATTTCTTCCATTACAGATTCCATGTATCTATCTAAGTTTCAACGAAAATAGAGATTAGAAGTGAAACTGAGTAGATATGTTTGGGCAACCTAAGTTAGAATCGATTTACAAGAGAATGGCATTTCATCATAGGTTCTTCCACCTAATTCTCTTCCTGTTTTTTTCTTATTTACTCCTCCCCATTGTTTAAAAAAGAAGGCGACTCCTTGCTCTTGGCATTGCTGTCTTATGTCCCAAACCCAGGATTCTAGAATTGGACGTGCTTTTCTTCCACTTTCACCCCCAACAATTACCCAATCAATATTATCAAGATTCATATTTTTAAGTGCTCCAATTAGTGGCTCGCATGATAGGAATTTGGTTTGGGCATTTGTTTCTCGTAAAAAATCAATTCTTTCTATTACACGCTGATCTTCTACAGATACTCCCATCCATATATTTGGCGTCCAATTCAGTTTATGATGAATTTGATATAATCTATCTGCTCTTTTTGTAAGTACTTGATAAGTATGTTGGGGCGTATTATTCATCACTTCAAATACTTTTTGAATGAATTCAATAGGTACTTCATGATGGAATAAATCGCTCATTGAATTTACAAATACAACTTTTGATCCTCGCCAAGAATAGGGTATTTCAAGTGCATCATCATGTGTTCTTATTGCAAATCCTTGACTATATTTTTCAATACCCATAGCCTGCAATCTCCGAGTCATTACTTCAGCATAACAATATTTACAACCCGCAGATATTTTAGTACAACCTGTAGTTGGATTCCAGGTCATTTCTGTCCATTCAATTGATGATTGTGCCATGTTAAAATAATTTTCTTTGTTGAATATGATACTTTTGAATTTTTTCAAAAAATTTATTTCCAAGAGCATTTTTTGAATAAAACGCTAAATAGTAAAGTGCTAAATTATATTCTTCTGCATCAACTTTTGGTTTTAGTCCTTCGCTCTCAACATTATACCCAAGTTTTTTCATATTTTCATCATAGGTTTTTGCAAGAAATTTTATAAAATCTTCTTTCCTGACTTCTTTATTTCGGAATGGATCTCGCCAGTTGTTCTTATTAATAAACAAATCAATCGTAGCGCTTTCATCTTCTATATAATTATGAAGGTTTCGTTTTGCAGTCATCATAAGTGCTAAAAGTATTAAAAAATCCACCCTTCCAACTTTTGCCAATTTCTCAATTGTGTTAAACTGCAAGTTCAATGAAAATGGATCAACGAAACAGAAAGATATTGTTGAGTCCCCAAGACTTTTTATTATTTCAATTACTTTGGAAATATTTGTATTTGAATCTCCTTGAATAAACACTACATTATCTACTTTATCTGGGAAATCTCTTTTTACACGTTCTTCCAATGCATTTATTTTCTCTATATCTAACTCACAAAAGATATATTTTGTGAATGGAGTGGGAATTGATAATGCTATTAAGGCAGACGACATTAAAATTTTATTTCTACCCTTTATTGGCGCATACCCTGCTCCAGCAAACAGATCTATATAAACTCTATTTTTAAAAAAATTTTTTATCCCTTTGTTGAAAATTTCACAATAACCGCCAACTAAACTATATTTTTTCTCAGACCACGATCCAACTGGATCTGGTAATTTTAGTCCGTCGTCACTAACTTGAATAATAGGATTAAATGGTTCTTTTTTCATTTTTATTTTAGCTTTGGGGGAGCTACAAACAATAGTAAATTAATGCTTTTTAAATTATTAAGGCCTCAACGCAAATACATTCATGGGTTTATAGCTATCAAAATCGTGGTGCTTTCTTAGTAAGATCAATTCTTTGATATTAAAACTACTTACAAATGATTGAGCTTGCTGGGCAGCCAAAAGTAAATGATAGGCCGGATCGGCAATGGTTTTACTGATTTGAACATGCGGCTGTATACTAAAGATCATTTCAGGGCAATCATAACTACAGATGAACTGGCTCACCACTTTTAATTGCTTGGCCAATTGTTGAAAGGGGGATTTATCTTGAATACGCGCTTGTAGCCTTTTGCCATTGGTATCAAAAACCTGCTCCATGGGTACTAAAAATTGCTGTTGATTGCTAATGATCCGGTGCATCCAGCGAATGATCGTAGCTTCCATCGGCTCTTTAGCTTGAAAAACAGCTAACTCTATTGGTGGCGCCACCAAACCCAATTGCCTGCTGCTTTGCGGGTATGCCATCAATAAATATTGGCTGCATGTTTCCTTGATAGGTACCCTTCCCGAAGGGTTTAATATAAATCCTGCCTGCATAAATAAATTTTTACTTTGATAATTATTTTAGCATAAATTTACTAAATATTTTAGTATTAAATAATTTATTTTATGGATGGGGAAGAATGGTTCGGGGCCGCCTACCCTATTTATCAGTAAGCATTTCTTCGAAATGAGCCGGGGTGATGATCAATGCTGATTTGAAGGGGTTATGTGCTAATAGATCTTTATCGCCAGTTACTAAATAATCTGCTTTAGAAAAATCGATTAGATCTAATAAAAAATTGTCTTTAGGGTCTCTGCTTAAGAAATGTTTCGGGTTTATTTCAACCTTCTCTGCTATAATGTTCAATAATGAAAACAACTCTAGTACACTTTGTTTGGGAAAATACTTTTGTATTTTTTCTCTGCTGGTAACTTGGTCTATTTCTTTTAAAAGTAGTTCTGTAGTAATAATTTTAATTTGCCCAGTTGCAATATAATTTTTGATAAAAGATAAACGCTTGCCGATAAGAAAGCTAATCCAAACATTGGTGTCGAATATGACTCTATTGTTTTTTGCTTTCATACATTTTTTGTCTTACTATTTCTACTTCTTTGTTTATAGTGGCCATACTCAGCTTTTTTGTTTGGAAGGTTTTTAACAATCCTGTCAACTTTGTTTCGATACCCTCCTTCTCCAACTCTTTACTCAGTTTAATTTTTTCATTCTTTGGAAGTTTTTTTACCAACGCAAGAACTTGGTCAAAAGTCATGTCCACTTGTATTTCAGTACGCATATAAAGTCTTTTACCAAATTTACATAAAAAGGGTAACAGTTTAAGAGACAGAACAAATCCTGCCTGCATAAATAAATTTTTACTTTGATAATTATTTTAGCATAAATTTACTAAATAATTTAGTATTAAATAATTTATTTTATGGATGGGGAAGAATGGTACGGGGCCGCCTATAAAGGCACCAAACAATACGATCAGTGGGAAGTGCCCACTGCCAATGCCACTGGTTTTGGGGCTGCCAGCGACGATTTTGCGGAACGAGGGATCGACCTGAATGAACAACTGATCCGCAACAAACCAGCTACCTTTTTTTTCCGAATGAACAGCGATGCTATGTCGGGGGCGGGCATTTTTACTGGCGATACACTGATCGTGGACCGCAGCATTAAAGCCGTCAGTGGAAAGATCATCATCGCCATTCTGGATGGAGAATTATTGGTGCGGCGATTGCACAAAACCATCAATTCGATGACCCTTCAATCGGAAAATAAAAAATTCGCCGACATCCCACTCAGTGGCTTCGACGATAGGGCACATGTATGGGGGGTGGTTACTTATTCGATTCACCCCGTTAGTAGTTAAAATAAAAATGGATTTGTTACCAAATTTGGTAACTTTGCTTCATGATTCAACTAAGTAAATGCCTACTATTCACCTTATTGATTCAATTAAAATTGACTTGTATGCAAGGGAACATTTGCCGCCGCATTTTCATGCTATATATGCGGAATATGAAATATTAATAGAAATTAAAACATTGAATACTTATGCTGGATACTTGCCGAATCAACAACTTAAATCAGTATTAAAATGGGCTAAGGAAGAACAAATCAAGAAAATTTTACTTGAAATATTTACCCAACTTAACCCCGGGCTTAGAAAATGAAAAATACCATCAAAATACCCAGAATTTTAAAGATTAAATCTATAGAAGGTTTCGTTATTTCTTGCATTTTCAACAATGGAGAAACAAGAATAATTGACTTTAACGCGTTATTTAGTCAGTGGAAAATAAAAAGAACAGACCCAGAATACAGATTAACAGATCAGGAGGAATTTAAAAAAGTAGGGCTTAGAAATCAGACATTATCTTGGAAGGAAGTAAAAATAGAGCTCCCAAATATGAGTGGGGGTAAAACCATCCATCCATATGAATTAAGCCCAGATACTTTGTACAATAGCAGCCTGCCTGCAAAAGAAATAAATAATAGATTTCATTTTGGCACTATCATTAAAAAAAATCGGATACAAAAAGGGCTTTCTCAACAACAATTAGCCAGCTTAAGCGGTACGAGTAAAACTTATATTTCAAGAATTGAAAATAATCAAATAGAGCCTGAATTTTCTACATTATATAAAATTGTAGAGCTTGGTTTAGGGAAAAAAATAAAAATAAAAATTGAGTAAGAGGGGGGTCATGAAAGCCATTATCGATTGCAATAGTTTTTATTGTTCCTGCGAGCGATTGTTTCGGCCAGAATTGGCGAACCGTGCGGTAGTGGTATTGAGTAATAATGATGGGTGTATTGTATCGCGCAGCGATGAAGCCAAAGCCATCGGCGTTGAAATGGCAGGACCTTACTTCAAAGCCAAACCACTGATACTTAAACACGGCGTGGCTACATTTTCTTCTAACTATAATCTCTATGGCGATCTAAGCTGGCGGGTGATGGAAACGCTCCGCCAATTATTACCTGCTAATACAGTAGAAGTGTATTCGGTGGATGAATGTTTTATAGACCTGAGTCATATTCCCATCAAAGAATTGCACTCATTTTGTACGCATTTAAAAGATACAGTAGAGCAATGGACGGGTATTAAAGTATCCATCGGCGTAGCGCCTACCAAAGTATTGAGTAAAGTAGCCAACCGATTGGCCAAGAAACATAAATTAGCTACCAATTGTGTGCTGGTATTAGACAGCCCGCGCAAAACCGAACAGGCTCTTGAAAAAACTTTGGTAGAAGATATCTGGGGAGTGGGGCGTCAGTATGCTACCAAATTACAACTCTACAATATCAATAACGCGCTCGAATTAAGCAAACAAAATTTGGATTGGGCACATCGGAATTTAGGCGGTGTAGTAGGTAAGCGATTGATCAGAGAATTAAATGGTGAAGGCTCTATTCCTATGAGCGAAGAGCGCATCAATAAAAAAATAATTGCTACCACACGCATGTTTGGTACACCGGTAAGCACCCTTAAAGAAATCAAAGAAGCCATTGCCACTTATATTAGTAGAGCAGCAGAAAAGTTGAGGCGTCAACATAGTGCGGCAGCTACCATCAGTGTATTTATTGTACCCAAAGAAGAAACCGCACCTGGGGCCCGATTTAGGCATGGACCATCCATTGGCACCTATGTAGAATTACCACAAGCAACGTCGGCTACCAACGAACTCATTAAACCCGCTGTGGCATTGGTCGATCGCTTATTCGAGAAAGGAAGAACCTATAAAAAAGGCGGCGTAATACTCAGCAATATTGTTCCGGATGATTCTATTCAAGGCAATTTATTTGCTCCCCCCGAACCCAATAAAAATCGTCTGCTCATGAGTATGATTGATAACGTTAATTTCTCTATGCGCAACGACCTCATCAAATTTGCCGCATCTGGCACCACCAGAAACTGGAAGATGCGTCAAGAACTCCGCAGCCCACGTTATACTTCTCGTTGGGAGGAATTGTGTAAAGTGCGGTAAATAGTATTTAGAAATAATTAGCAAAATAAATGTTACCATATTGGTAACATTCACTAATTTTGTATAATCAATGAGAATAATCGCTGTAAAAACCATCAAGACGAGCTGCAAAGCCTTCCCCATGGCTGAGCAAGCTTTATTGTCTTGGTATGAAGAGGTAGAACCGGCAATTTGGAATACTCCTAATGAATTAAAAAAACAATATCAAAATGCCTCTGTATTAACCAACAAAAGGGTTGTATTTAATATACACGGAAACAGCTTTAGATTAATTGTGGATATTGAATATAGATTAAAAATAGTATTTATTGTATGGTTCGGTACGCATAAACAATATGATAAAATTGACGCTAAAAAAATAAGCTATGTTAAAGCCAATAAAAAATAGTGAGCAACATGAAGAAGCCTTAGAGCGAATCTACACTTTAATGCAAAAAGATATTCAAGCAGGTTCAAAGCAATCAGACGAACTAGAGGTATTATCAATTCTTGTAAAGGAATATGAGCAGACTCACTATGGTCTAGCTAAGCCAAATCCACTAGAAGCAATTAAATTTAGGCTTGATCAAATGAATATGTCGGAAACTGATTTAGCCGATATACTAGGATACAGATCTAGAAAATCAGAAGTTTTATCGGGTAAAAGAAAATTAAGCCTTGCAATGATCAGAAGGCTTAATGAAATTCTACAAATACCGGCAGAAGTATTAATTCAAGCTTACTAATAGCCAAAAAAATATTTGCTAATTATTTCACTGGAAACTGAGCAAACAACTCTTGCATAGCCGTTGCCACCGCTTCAGGAATATTTTTTTGTTTTTCAGGGACAACCCCTTTAGCAGTACCCTTCCACAACATCGTATTCTTAGCAGCATCCACAATATGTAAACTAACAGTACCATTGCGGTAGCGACCTGTTTCAATTTCTTTAGACTCCCATTTATAATTGCGCTGACCCATATAAGTATATCGTCCATCGGTTGCCCAATTGGTCTCGCGGGTTTGTACTTCTTCCTTCACCACAATACCAATATTGATTAATAAATCCGGATTAGCAGCAGCAGTAAATCTACGTTTAACCATTTCGGCACTAATTGCCCCTTTCAAGAAACCAATACGCTCCGTAAAACCCTCGGTAATGGTATCTCCAGAGGCTTTTAACTCATAAAACCCAAATGTTTTGTACTTACTAAAATCTGCATCGGGTGAAGCAGATACATTGGCCACTTTAATACCTGATGAACAGGCAAATAGAAAAATTATACTAGCGAAAAAAAATAACTGTTTCATATCAATCAATTGAAAATTAAAATTAATACATTATTCTTTTGTTGCCACATTAATTACATATTTAGGCGGAGCACTTTTTTGCATTTGATTCAACTCTTTGGTATTGGCAATTGCAATATTAGCAGCTGGCACTTTTTTCTGATTAACAAGGTAATTCATCACCGCCTCATTTCTTTTCTGCATCAGCACCTGCACTTGAGGTGTAATTTTATGGCTGCCAATTAATTGCACACATTTTTCTTCAGTAGATTGCAATGATGCAGTTGTGCCTAGTTGAGTGTTAATATATTTTACAAAAGAGGAATCATTATTGGTAATACTATCCGTTCTTTGTTTGATTGATGCCGAAGCAATACCATCAGCAATTCCCAAATATTTTTTCTTCATAGTAAAAACGGCAATAGCTTCTGTTTCATCAACAATATTAGTTACTTGGGTTAATTCCAATTTAATATCGGGTTTTTCAGTGACAATTTTGGCCAATCGATCGAGCACAATTTGTTGATTGGGCATAATTTCAGTTTGCACATAATCAAACTGCATTTCTTTAAAATCAGTTTCTTTTCCACCAAACATATTGGCCAATAAACGAAATGGGGCAGTAACCGCTTTTACAATTAAATTTTTCACCACACCCCAAACTACTTTACCCCACTTGAATTTAGGATCATCCAAACTTCCTTTTACTGGAATGTCTAAATGAATATTGCCTTTCACATCTTTTAGTAATGAAACAGCCAATGGTACAGGTAAATTCATGGCAGTACTGTTCTTTACTTTTTTTCCTGTTTTAATTTGTTGCACATCCAACACATTCTTACTATCTAATTTTCCACCTATTACGATGGTTCGGTTTACATAAGAAATGGTTCCATTTAAAAATGGAGTAGCCACATAATGTTTAGCGTAAGGATTGAAATCGGTAATCAATAACTCTTTGATTGATGCATCAATATCAATGTCTTTATAATGCTTAGGATCTACTTTTAAAATACCTTTCATTTTTCCGGAAGTATTCAATCTAGATTTTACGGAGAACAATAAATAAGGATTAGAACTGCTTAATCTATCACTACTCAAACTCAATGAATCTAAAACATACCTGAATTTTTCTCCATGGGTAAAGTCGGTAAAAATACACTGGCCACGGGTTACCCTTAATTGATTAACTCGGTAGTTGTTTACATCATACTCGCGAACAATTTCTTGTAGATAGCCCGACATCATTAAAAAAACATTGGAATAAACGGTAGCGGATGTGTCACCCGAAATAGCCATAGGTGTTGTCATAATACGCTCGTAATTAAATCCATTGTTGTACATACTCAACCTGAAAAAAGGATGATCCATACTGATTGAACTGAAATTATATTTATTCTTTGCAGTATTAATAGTATCGATGTTAATATTGGTTTCATCAATAGATGAAAGCAATTCATTGGTTTCATCTACAATCGCAAACTGATTGGCTTTGATTGTACCAGACAATGCAATTGCAGTAGGTTGATTAACATTGCCACTCAGCCACATATTCGCATCAATTAATCCTTCCAGCGATTTTACTTTCATGTAGTCTTTTAAGTAAGGATACAAAAAGCTAATACTCAATTTAGCTACTTCTGTTTTTAATTTGTAATCGTAAGAATTAGCATTGAATACTAAATAAGCTTTGCAGTTGCCCCCCGTTGCCAATGAAAAACTAGATTGGATTTTATAAATAGGATCATTCCATGCAATTAATGGAATAGAAACTTTCCCCTTTATCAGTTGAATTTTAGTTATTGGCTTTGTATTGGTATACAAAACAGTTGCATTATTTATTGTAATATTTCTTGCCCAGTACTGAACTGGTTTTGCGGAGCTGTCTTTTTTTATTTTCGGATCATCTTCAACAAATCGCTTCATCAAATCGTCGTAATTAAAATGATCTCCTTTTTGTACTATTTGAATATATGGATGTTCCAAATTAATAGAAGTGATATCATATTTGCCTGCCCATAATTTATATACAACAATATTTAAATCGAGTAAATCTGCTTTAATGAATGCGTTGGTAGACTTTACTTCGTTTACCGTGAATCCTTTTACGGTGATGCTTCCATTAAAAATATTAATGGATAAACTATTCATGGTTATTTTTCGCCCAGTATACTCCTCACTGTGTTTTTCTATTAAATATTTAGAAATAGGCGAAATAAACACCACTATCAATAGAACAAGGCCAAGTAAAATACCAGCCAAAATCAATGTAATCTTAATCCCTTTCTTCATTATTATAGATTTCTGAGCAGCTCAAATTTACTAAAATGGAGGTTAAACGACATGAACAAACTAAATCGACCCATTTCAGAAAAAATAACCCGAAAAATTGCGACGGAACCTTAAATTTGCGCAATTCTACTTAATAATGACTCCAACGCTTAACTCCAACGAATCGATCCCTTCTAAAAAGAAAAAAATTATTGTTTTAGGCAGTGGCCCCAATAGAATTGGGCAGGGTATTGAATTTGATTATTGTTGTGTACATGGTTTATTGGCCATTAAAGAATGTGGTTTCGAATCGATCATGGTGAATTGCAATCCAGAAACAGTTTCTACCGATTTTGATATGGCCGACAAACTCTATTTTGAGCCTGTATTTTGGGAACATATTTGGGAGATCATCGAATTGGAAAAACCAGATGGCATAATTGTACAATTGGGGGGTCAGACCGCTTTGAAATTAGCCAAGAAATTACACGAAAAGGGTGTTCCAATTGTGGGTACTTCCTTCGATAATATGGACATTGCCGAAGATCGTGGTCGTTTTAGCGATTTGTTGAAAGAATTGAATATTCCTTACCCAGAATATGGAACTGCTTTTGATGCTGATGAAGCCATTCGAGTAGCCAATAGAGTAGGTTATCCAGTTTTAGTAAGGCCTAGCTATGTAATTGGTGGGCAGAGAATGAAAATTGTAATTAACGACGAAGAAGTAGAAAAAGCGGTGATCAGCTTATTGAAACATCTTCCTGGAAATAAAATTCTGATTGATCATTTTCTAGACAGATGCCAGGAAGCAGAAGTTGATGCCATTTTTGATGGAGAAAACTTTCATATCATGGGTGTGATGGAACATATTGAGCCAGCAGGCATTCATAGTGGCGATAGCAATGCAGTATTGCCTGCATTTAATTTAACTCCACTGGTTGTAGAAACTATGGAATTTTATGCGGAAAAAATTGCAAGGGCTCTACAAATAAAAGGTTTAATCAATATTCAATTTGCCATTAAAAATGACAAGGTATATGTAATTGAAGCCAACCCGCGTGCTTCGCGAACTACGCCTTTTATTGCAAAAGCTTATCAGATTCCTTATTTGAATATAGCTACCAAAGTAATGTTAGGTGAAGCAAAAATTACCGACTTTGTAATTGAAAAGAAATTAGAAGGATACGCTATTAAAGAACCGGTATTTAGTTTCGAGAAATTTCCTGGCGTAAATAAAGAATTGGGGCCAGAAATGAAAAGTACTGGCGAAGCCATTCGTTTTATTAAAGATTTAAGAGATCCTTATTTCCGCACATTATACAAAGAGCGTAGTATGAACCTGAGTAGATAACCCTAGAAAATTCAGTATTAATACCTGATATAAAGATGAAAAGCTGCATTATTTTTTGCAGCTTTTTTATTTAGCTTATGTATGAAAACAATTTTTAAAGAACGGGCTTGGTATCGTATGCCATTTATACGAATCACCATTGCACTAATCGCTGGAATTATACTGGGTAATTATTTTTTAGTACCAATATTGGTATTGAGGTTTGGGATAGGTAATGGAATAATATTATTAATTGGTTTTCATCTTTTACTGCCTTCCTTTAAATTCAGGTACAATTGGATAGGGGGATTTTTGATTCATATTATTTTTATTGGATTGGGATGGATGCTCCTACTTACGGAAAAAAAAGAACCACTCCTTCCGAATGAGCGCCCTTTATTGCTAAGTATTACAGCACCATTAATAAATAACAAACAATCACTAAAAACTATTGGAAAAATTGGTAAAATAAAAGTGACACTGTATTTTAAAAAAGATAGTGCCGCATTGACTATTAAAATGGGTACCCAAATAGCCATTTGGAAAAACCCGGATAGCATTGTTGCAAACCACAATCCTGGTGCATTCAATTATAAAGCATACGCTGCTTCTCAACAAATTTTTTATCAATGCTATTTAACTACAAAAGACTACCAAATTATTGCTTTCAATACACCATCGTATAAGGAACAGTTCATTATTACCCTTCATAATATATTGCTACATACTATTCAGCAATATGTTACAGGAGCTAAAGAAAAAGCTATTGCGGAAGCATTGCTTATTGGATATAAAAAAAACCTAGACCCTGAATTATTACAAGCTTATAGCAATACAGGAGTGGTGCATATTATTGCTATAAGCGGAATGCATTTGGGAATGATTTATGGATTATTATTATTTCTATTAAAACCAGTCAGTAAAACAAGAACAGGTAATTGGTTGAGATTAATGATTATGCTATTGATTATTTGGACCTTTACCTTACTCACTGGAGCAGCAGCATCCATACTGCGTTCTGCTATAATGTTTAGTTTTATTATTATAGGTCAACTATACCAAAAAAAATCTCCTATTTACAATAGTATTGCAGCATCTGCATTTTGTATTTTATTATACAACCCTTTACAATTATGGGATATTGGTTTTCAATTATCGTATGCTGCGGTAATTAGTATTGTTACATTTTCAAAACCAATTAGTTGTTTACTTTTTCTAGAAAATAAATTATTGCGGTATAGCTGGCAATTAACAGCAGTAAACATTTCAGCACAAATTGGCACTATTCCTTTATTGCTTTTCTATTTTCATCAATTTCCCAATTTATTTATTTTCGCCAATTTCATTGCAGTTCCTTTATCGGGTTTGATATTGTATATGACCATTTTGTTGGTATTAATTGCACCCATTTCCCCTATTGCAAAATTTGTTGGAGAACTAACTGGATTTTTAATTAATTGTATGAATAGCGTAATTGAAAATTCTGCACGAATTCCATTTGCAGTAACTCAAAACATTCAAATTGATTTAACACAAACAATTCTATTATTCGCAATCATCATTTTTATTGCTATCTGGTTTATGAAAAAAAATAAACCAGCTGTATTCGGTGCGTTGATATGCCTGGTCTTTTTTTCCGCAATTCAAGCTATTAGCAAAATAAATACTTCAATACAGTATAAACTGATTGTATATAATTTCCCTAAAAAAACAGCAATTGATATTATTGAAGGCACAAAGCATTGTTTTATTGGAGATATGTCCGCCTATCAAAACCCCTTCCAGGTAAAAAATTATTTAAGCCCTACACGAATATTATATAGAGCAAATACCGCCGAAGACTTATTAAGTTTAAAGTTCCATAATCACTTAAGCAGTTTACCCATTATTCTTGGGCCAAATAAAGTAGTATTAATAGTTACGCCTAAATTTAAGTTACCCAATTATAGAGCTAACCATCCAATCGATTTTATCCTATTCTCGGGTAATCCAAGCATATCGATGGAAACCCTTTCTAGCTATTTTATTAATGCACAATTTGTATTTGATGCTAGCAATCCAATGTGGAAAATAGAAAGATGGAAAAAAGAAGCAGAGCGCTTACATTTGCGCCATTATTCAGTACCACAAAAGGGTGCTTTTGAAATAAATCTATAGTTTTTGCCCCCATTAACTGCCCATGGGCTTAAAGTAATAAAATATGCAAAAAAAAATTCAATCAGCGCTTATCTCCGTGTTTTATAAAGATGGACTAGAACCCATTGCTCGTCAATTACAGACTTTAGGAATTACTATTTATTCTACCGGAGGAACTCAAACTTTCTTAGAAAATTTAGGTATTGATTGTGTGCCAGTTGAAAGTTTAACTACCTACCCTTCTATTTTAGGAGGAAGGGTAAAAACATTGCATCCAGCTGTGTTTGGTGGAATATTAGGAAGAAGGTATGAAACCCAAGATTTGCAAGAAATGAAGGAATACAAGATACCAGAAATTGATTTGGTAATTGTAGACCTATATCCCTTTGAAGAAACCCTTAAAAGTACCAACGAAGAAAAATTAATCATTGAAAAAATTGATATTGGCGGGCCTTCTATGATTCGTGCGGCTGCCAAGAATTTCAGCGATGTAACTGTTATTGCAGCAAAGGATAGCTATGCGCATTTAACCCAATTATTGATAAGTCAAAAAGGAAACATTTCATTAGAGCAACGAAAAGCCTTTGCTGCTAAAGCTTTTGAAGTAGTGATGAATTATGATATTGCCATTAGCAATTACTTCAACCCTATACAAGAACAAGTATTGCGCTATGGAGAAAATCCACATCAACAAGCAGTATTCAAAGGAAATCTGGCCGAAATATTTACACAATTAAATGGCAAAGAACTCTCTTATAATAATTTAGTAGATGTAGATGCTGCCATTCAATTGAATGCCGACTTCAATGAAAGCAAGGATGCTGTATTTGCTATTATTAAACATACCAATGTATGTGGTGTTGCTGCAAGAACAACTGTAAAAGAAAGTTGGGATGCAGCTTTGGCAGGAGATCCGGAGAGTGCATTTGGTGGCGTATTGGTGTGTAATCAGGCAATTGATTTAGCAACTGCTGATGCAATTAATGAATTATTTTTTGAAGTACTCATTGCACCATCATTTAATGAAGATGCGCTTATCGTTTTAAAAGGCAAGAAAAATAGAATCCTCTTGCAATTAAACAGCTCTTTTAAAACTACTTCAATTGTAAAATCCATTCTAAATGGCTCATTGGGTCAAGATGCGGATAATGCCAATTACCAAAAATGGGATGAAGTTGGTGGAAGACCAAGTACCGATTCAGAAAAAACCAATTTAATATTTGCCAATATTATATGTAAACATTTAAAAAGCAATGCCATTGCATTAATAAACAACATGCAATTGGTTGGGAAAGGTTGCGGACAAACGAGCCGAATAGATGCACTCAGGCATGCTATTGATAAAGCCCATCAATTTAATTTTGATTTAAAAGGAGCAGTTCTTGCATCAGACGCATTCTTCCCTTTTAATGATTGCGTTCAGATTGCGCATGAAGCAGGAATCGAAGCATTTATTCAACCAGGAGGATCTGTTAGAGATAAAGATAGTATTGAGTATTGTGTAAACCATCAATTAGCCATGGTGTTTACTGGAACAAGACACTTCAAACATTAATCAAACATAATTTGACTACCAAGCAGAAAGCCTATATAGCTTTAGCCATTACCAGCACCGTTTGGGGAACTACCTGGGTGGCCAGTAGAATGGCTGTAAAATATACACCTGCTTTAGAAGTATCTGCCATCAGACAAGGTATAGCTGGTTTATTATTTGTAGGATTTTTTTTACTGAAAGGGGCATCTCTGCCAAATTGGAAGCAAATCAAATGGTTAGCCATGATGAGCCTATTGCTTTTTGTTTCTGCCAATGGCTTGGCGAGTTATGGACTAAAATACATCACCAGCGGATTAGGAGCTTTGATTGCTGCACTTTATCCTTTATGTGTTGTAATCATTGAGAAATTATTTTTTAAAAATACCAAGATAACCCTTTATACATTTATTGGCATTCTGATTGGCATTGGAGGTATTGTGTTGGTTTTTTATGAAAATGCATTTCATAATCATACTGAAGGATATATTACCGGAATTGTATTTTCCGTAATTGCCATGTTGAGTTGGAGTATTGGAACTATTTTAATTTCAAGAAATAAAATGGATATGAATCCCTACTATGCTACAGGTTGGCAGATGTTATTGGGTGCTATAATGTTATTTATTTTAGCTTTTATTACTAACGATATTATCCCATTCAATCAAATAGTTAATCAAACTTGGCTCTCTATAAGTTATTTGATATTGATGGGTTCGGTATTTGCATTTGTAGCATTTATATATACTATGAAACATTTAGAAGCATCTGTAGCTTCCTTATATGCTTATATCAATCCGATTGTAGCTATATTGGTTGGCTCCTTAATTGTGCAAGAACCACTCACCATCAATATCATAATTGGTTCTATCATTACATTAATTGGCGTGTATATGGTGAATCGTAGTTTGAAGAAAAAAGAAAACGCCCTTGTTGAACCCATTGATTAAATTATCGAGTACAATTATTCAATAAAAAGTCTGCATAGAGCTCCCTCCACTCGTTAAATGGTTGTTGCTTGGTTAAACAATTATTGTGAAAGATGGTAATGCATTCTCCGCCCACCAATTTTACAGTATTAAAATAATACTGTAGATCTTCTGCTGCTTTTTGTGGAGTAATCCTTTCTTGAAATATAGCTGTTGCATCCATATAACAAAACGGATGTATCATTAATTGGGTTGGCAGATTGGTGTTTAAATTAAACCATCTAAATGGTTTTGAATAAGATGCTCTAAATCCATTTATGGTAGGATAGCCCATTGAATAATCATCGGTAATGCCTACTTCAATTAAATGTTCAAAGCTATGCGGCAATTGAATTGCGATATAATGATTTCTTGAAGTAGTAATATTTTTATTTACAACGACTGATAATTTTTTTATTTCACTATTTAACAGAGGAGGTTCAATATTTGATTGAATGGATGGATGAATACCAATTGAATATTGTTGAGCATGTTGTTGTATCAAATGCTGCATTGCTTTATTGGATGGGCTAATATTTTTATCCAACCCTTTTCTTTTAGCTGCCAATAGAAAAAAATAAATTGGTTTTAATTGCAAACTATCATGCAATAAATTCAACCATTCGTACACATCATATGGATCTTTTTTTATTCCTTCCAATACTTGAAGCCTTTCTATAATAGCGGTACTATTGCCTTTAAATAAGTCTTTAAAAAAGCCACCAACATTTCTTGCAACTGAATGATGCCGGTAGCTATAGGCAATATCTATATCATAGGTTGGTATAAAAGAGAAGCTAGGCAAAAAATGATTGAGCGGAAATAAATTTTTTTCAAATAGTTTTTTTCTCCATAATTGAATTAATGGGAGTTGTAGAAATTGATGCTGATAGGCAATGCTATTGGTATGATCGTATCTACCAAATTGATCTTTAGTATGCGGTAAATATTCTTCGTAACGAGAAATTAAATAAAAAGATGCTGCAAAAAAATCAAAGGGTACTAACTCACTATCGGAAGTTTTAAAAAAAGCAATTAAGCCCTCCCATTCAAAACAGTCAATAGATTGAACACGAATATTTTCTTCATACAATAATTCATGAGGAATAATTTGTATTGACTGATAGTTAATTTGATTAGCCTCAATGTTCGCAGGCGATATTTGCTTGTCAGAATAATTAATTTTACATCCTTCAAACTGATTGAACTCATCAACAGAATTGGTAAGTGTTGCTTTTGATTCAAAAACTAGTTCAACTATATAGCGAAGACGTTCATTGGCAATACTACTATACACCAATATAGTAGAACGCTCATTAGTCATGCGATTGTTTCCAGCGTTCATTAAAGGTTTGCTTGCTAAAATCCAATTCACTTCTGTGAGCAGTCCATCCTTTAAAAACTTTATTCACTACCCAGTTCTTCATTTTCGAGTTTGCCGCATTCATCATGAACCGATTCAAACTAGCTGTTTTCCAAGCTTTCCAAGCCAATCGTTCTGCAAGAGTGCTAGTTCCTTGCATTACCGATTCGTGTCGGTTATCTAATAATAATTCGTGTAAGTTGATGCGTACCGGGCACACTTCTGTACAATTACCACAAAGCGAAGAGGAATAACTTAAATGCTTGTACTCATCCATCCCACTTAAATAGGGAGTAATTACTTTACCAATTGGTCCGCTATAAGTAGTTTCATAAGCATGGCCACCAATATTTTTATACACCGGGCAAGCATTTAAACAAGCTCCGCATCTAATACAATACAACGCTTCCCTAGCGGTAGGATTTGCCAACAGATTGGTTCTGCCATTGTCTAATAAAATTACAAACATTTCCTCAGGACCATCAGTTTCGTTGGCCTGCCTTGGGCCTGCAATTATTGTATTGTATACTGTAACTTTTTGACCCGTTCCATAAGTAGAAAGCAATGGCCAAAATAAAGCAAGATCATGCACCGAAGGAATCACTTTTTCAATACCTACAATTACAATATGTGTTTTAGGCCATGCACAACTCAATCTTGCATTGCCTTCGTTTTCTGTAATTGCTAAAGCACCAATATCAGGTAAAATAAAATTGGCCCCAGTAACCCCAACTTCGGCCTGCACATATTTTTCACGTAATTTTTTTCTTGCAACAAGCGTTAGTTCCTCTGGACTTAACCCACCTGGTGTGCCTAATTTTTGTGCAAATAATTTAGCAACGTCTTCCTTGCTTTTATGCATTGCAGGTGTTACAATATGATATGGTGCCTCTCCATCCAATTGCTGAATATATTCCCCTAAGTCTGTTTCAACACTTTCAATGCCTTTTGATTCTAGGAAACTATTCAAATGGATTTCTTCAGTAACCATACTTTTGCTCTTAACCAATGTTTTGCAGTCGGCTTGTTTGCAAATGGCACCAATATAGTCCAATGCTTGGTCTCCAGTTTCTGCCCACAGCACTTTAGCACCTCTTGCTGATATTTTTCGCTCAAATTCCTCCAGGTATTTATCTAAATTTTCAATGGCATCCCATTTTTTATTTTTAGCCATCTCACGAGCTGCCGTTACATCCGTAAACTGTTTTTTACCCAAAGGCACTACGGCATTGTATTTACCAATATTAAAATTGATTTTTCTGCGATGGTCTAAATCTGCAGCTTTAATAGTACTCTTGGCAATAAATGAAGCAGCGTTATTATTCATTGGATATTGGGTTTTTTAGCTGCTCGGCAGTTGCAGACAATGCGTTGTAAAATTCTTCACCGTATTTTCTAATCAATGCTTCTTTTAAAAAAATATATACGGGCACTTTTAATTTTTTACCCAAATTACATCCCGATTTACAAAGATCCGTTCTTGGTTGATAGTTTACATATTCAATATCCGGATCTTTTTTACTTTTTTTAGTGAGTATCGGAAATAAATGGCAGCTCAAGGGTTTTTTCCAATCGAGTTTTCCATCATTATACGCTTGTTCAATTCCACATTTGATGATCCCCATTTCATCTTTTAAACCATAAGCACAAATTCCTCCGTTGATAGTTGGCGTTACCCAGCCAAATTCTTGATCGTAAACATATTTTCCGGATCTTTCAATTTCTGTAATACCTGCTTTGGTCATATACGGTTTGATCACATCATAAAATTCATCCAATTTTTTTAGCTCCCATTTTTCCATTGGTGCGCCTGCATCACCATCTTCGCAGCAACCACCTTTGCATTTGTTGAGATCACAAACAAATTGTTCTGAAACCACTTCATCACTCACCAATATATGGTCTATTGCTATCATTTTTTGCTTACTATTTGTGTAAAGATAAACGAATAATCAACTAGGGTTAATTCTTGCGCCATTTAAAACTATTAATTAAATGTTTAACATCTTCCATTAAAAATTGGTTGACTATTCCCAAAGAATCTGCATTAGGAGTTGCATCAAAATAAAGTGCTCCACGAAAAAAATGTTTGCTAGAATCTGTTAAGAAAAATTGATTAGCAGTTGCAACATCTCCTCCAACTGTAAAAAAAACTCCTTGAATACCATTACTGGTATTAATCAACGAATCATCAATAGAATAGGCTTTGCTGGTATGTTTACCTGTAAGAGCAAATGATTGTTTTATAAGGGTGTCAAAACGATTCACGCCAATTGCTTTATAGCTTACATATATTTTTCCATTGAAAGCAGGAAAGTTAATATTGATCCACCAAGGGTTTTCTGTAGTTTGTTCAAAGAAAGTACTGTCTTTGGTAATTGTTGCATACACAGGATATTCAAAAGTATAAGGATAGCCTGGTTGATTAAATAATTGGTATTTTTTTGCAGGGAAAGGAATATTAAAATATCCTACTCTTTTAGGTGTGAAAGGGCTATTACAAGCATAAAAAACAAAACAAAAAGAAATTGAAACTACTATTGCCAGTACCCATTTTTGCATCTTCTTATGATTAATCTTCGCTCAATACTTTTTTAATCGTAACTTTTATTTTATTGATTCTATTTTTTGTTACTTCTAATACGGTAAATTCAAAATCGCCAGCATTCAATATAGTAGCAGCCAGTGGAATTTCACCTGCAATTTCTAAAACCAATCCAGCCAAAGAATCGCTTTCGCCTTTTAAAGCCTCAAAAGTATCAGCACCCAATCCCATGATTTTACAAACATCATTAATCATCGTCTTTCCTTCGAAAATATAATTGAGCTCATCAATTTTTTTATAGCCCAACTCCTCTTCGTCAAATTCATCGGTGATTTCACCAATAATTTCTTCCAAAATATCTTCGAGGGTAATAATTCCACTTGTACCTCCAAATTCATCTACAACAACAGCAAAATGAATTCGCTTTGCTTGAAATTCGTTGAGTAAGTCTTCAATTAATTTTTGTTCATGCACAAAATAGGGAGGTCGGATTAAACTATGCCAATTAAAGTCATCCGCTTGGTCTAAAAAGGGCAAGAGATCTTTTGTCTGAATCATTCCAACAACATTATCTAATGCTTCTTTAAAAACGGGGAGACGGCTATAATGTAATTCTCTAACTGATTCTATCAATTGAGCAAAACTTGTTTCATCATCAATACCATGAACATCAACCCTTGTTTTCATCACTTGCTTTACAGTGATGTTGCCAAATTTTATAATTCCTTTGAGGATATTTTTCTCGTTTTCAGAAGCTGTATTTTCTGTAGTAATATCAATGGCATGGTCTAATTCTTCTAAACTATATGAACCATTTGTTCTTGAAGATAATTTGCGCTCAACAATATCAGAAAACTTCACCAATCTTTTACTCAAGCCCGCTGTTAGGTAAGTTAGCAGCTGAATAATTCCACCAAAGTCTTTTGCAAAACGAATATTATTTTGTGTTGCCAATACCTTGGGCATTACTTCTCCAAACAATACCAATATAAAAGAAACAGCAATTACTTTTATTAAAAACTCTACCCAAACAGCATTAAACGCTTCGAAGTTAAACAGCTGATCGATGAGTAAATTAGAAATAATAATAATAGATATATTGATAAAACTATTGGCTATTAATAATGAACCTAATAAAACTTTAGGTTCTTCTAGCATATCAACAATTCTTTGGTATGGAGCTTGTTGCTTAGACCTTAATACATTGATATCTTTATGAGTGAGCGAAAAAAAAGCTACTTCAGCTCCTGCTAAAACAAAGGATAGAAATAATAAAAGAAACAACAACATGATTAGTACAGTAGTACCCTGAGCCTGTATAGCTGCTAATAAATGTAGGGATGATAAATATCCGATAACGGGGTGGTGATCCAAAGCTGGGTGGTTTAGTTAAAAAATCGACACAGGCAAAAATATCATTTATTGGTCATTAAAATGGAAGAGTTTCTCCAGGGTCGGGTAATACATTAGGTGAGTCCCCAAAACCTTCTAATCCATCTCCAAAAGCAGCTCCTCCATGTGCATCTGCTCTTTTATCGAGCATAATTAGGTTATCGCCTACTATTTCAGTTGCAAATTTTTTATGCCCTTCTTTGTCCTCCCAACTTCTGGTTCTTAACCGGCCTTCTACATATATCAAGCTGCCTTTATGAAGAAATTTTTGCGCCAATTCGGCTAAGCCACGCCAAAGTACTATTGTATGCCATTCAGTTTGTGAAACCAGCTTCCCTGTACGGTCTTTATAAGTTTCTGTAGTTGCTAAAGGAAATTTGGCTACTGCAATATTTCCCTCTAATTGTTGTACATCAGGCTCTTTGCCCAAATTTCCTATCAACATTACCTTGTTTACACCACGCATAGTAGATCATTTTTGGTATTGAAGAATCCTCATTTAAAAATACTTCTTTTTTGCTAGATAATTTAATTCATTAAGAAAAAACCATTAAAGTGGTTCTTCGAAATAAACAGTTATAAACCTTGGGAATGCCAATTGCTTAAAAGCAGATTTCTTTACCCATTGCAAGCCCATTAAAGAGTTGGGTATATTGGGTAAATTAATTTCAATAAACTGACCATTAATTTTTTGATGAGTGAGTTGTTGTTTTTGGGGTTTTGAAACTTTCATTATTATAGCTTCATTAACACCTAACTGATTTTGTAAAAAACTTTTTATAACCATATCGTTCCACTTTATTTCTTTAGAAGATTCAAATAAATAGAATTCATGTAGCCCCTGCCAGATGTCTTTATTGGTTCTTTGAATAATGGCTATTTTACTTGCTACATGAAAAATGAAATAATAAAACCAACGATTGGTTTTTTGGATGGATTTTGTTTTAACAGGTAGTAAATTAACCTTACCAAAAGCAAGTGCAGCACAATTTTTATTCAAATCACAAGAAGCACAGAAAGGCAATGCTGGTTTACAAATGGTTGCGCCAAAATCCATGATGGCTTGGTTATATAAGCCAGGCTCTTTAACAGCTAATAATTCATTAGCAAACTTTGTAAAAAAATATTTTCCCGCAGTTGTATCAGTAGCTTCATCAATTCCAAAATATCGCGCAATAACCCTAAAAACATTCCCGTCTACAACAGCATAAGGCTGGTCATAAGCAAATGAAGCGATGGCAGCAGCTGTATAAGGGCCTACCCCTTTTAATTGCAACAATTCTTCGTAATGAACTGGGAAAATTCCGCCTAATTCAAATGCAATAAATCTTGCTGTGATTAAAATATTTTTACAACGAGAATAATAACCCAGCCCTTCCCATAATTTAAACACCCTTTCATCTTTGGCATTTGCTAAATCAAGAATACTGGGAAATTTCTCTACAAAACGATTGTAATATGCCAGGCCTTGTTCTACCCTTGTTTGTTGAAGAATGATTTCACTTAGCCAAATTTTATAAGGATCCTTTTCGCCCTTCCATGGCATTATCCGCTTATTTTGGGCACTGTTCCAAGTCATTAATGCCTTAGTAAACAGCGATTTAGCATTTTTCTGGATGGGTTTAGGAGTATTTTTTGATGGTATAGTCAATTTTCAGCGCTAAATATTAGATATGTAATGAAATTTATAACTGTAAGTGGTTGAATTATTTGAAGAATGGAGCATAAATTGACAAAAATAGTTATATCTTTCTTCTATAAATCAAATTTTATAAATTTTCCACAATGAGAAAATCAGATCTCATCAACAACATTTCTGAAAAAACAGGCATTCCAAAAGTGGATGTGTTGGTTACTTTAGAAACCATGTTTAAAGAAGTAAAAGACAGTCTTTCTCAAGGGCAGAATATTTATATACGTGGATTTGGTAGCTTTATTACTAAAAAAAGAGCTGCAAAGATTGGCAGAAATATTAAGAAGAATATTGCCGTAGAAATACCAGAACATTTTATTCCCGCTTTTAAACCCGCTAAAGAATTTGTAAGTGAGGTAAAAAGCAAGCGTAAGTAAGTTACCTTTGCCAAAATTGTATGGCTAAGTGAAAAAATCACCTTTAATTCTTACCGCTGTTTCCATTGTTTTATTATTGGGGCTATATTTTGGAGGAAGAACCGTTCCTATCAAATTAAATACAACTCATTCTGAGAATGATGGTCATGACCATGCTGCTGAAAAAATTGACTTTAAAAAAGATATATTAGCTCAAGCTAAGTCAAAATTAAGTCCTGAACAGTCTCAAAGGATCTCTGCATTAGAAAATTCTGTAATACGTGGCGATGTAAATGAACAACAAATTCACGTATATCATCAATTGGCTAGATTCTGGCAGGACTCTGCTAAATTGTTTGAACCATATGCATATTATACTGCCGAAGCAGCGAAGTTGGAAAATACTGAAAAAAACCTCACCTTTGCCGCCCGCTTGTTTTTAGAACGTCTAATGACAACGTCGGAGCCAGCCATGCAAACATGGTTAGCTAGTAATGCAAAAGTTCTTTTAGAAAACGCCTTAAAAATCAATCCTGCTAATGATTCCAGCAAGATTGGGCTAGGCGCTTGTTATATATTTGGAAACATCAGTAGCAACCCTATGGAGGGTATTTTACCGGTGCGGGAAGTGGTTCAACGCAACCCAGAAAATGTGTACGGTCAGATGGTTTTGGGCCTTGGTGGCAAAAAAAGTGGTCAATATGATAAAGCAATTGAGCGTTTCTTAGCTGTTTTAAAAACCGAACCAAAAAATGTAGAAGCAGTATTTCATATTGCTGAATCATATGGCCTAAAGGGAGATAAAGCCAATGCAATTGTTTATTATGAAAAAGCAAAGCAATTGGTTAATATTCCGGAAGCAAAGGAAGAACTGAACAAACGAATCATTGAGTTGAGAAAATAAATTATTGTTTAACTATTTAAAATGTCTTGGTATGCCTTGTGGTAAGAAAAGAAAGCGTCATAAAATTGCGACGCACAAAAGAAAAAAACGTTTGAGAAAGAATCGTCATAAGAAGAAGAATAAATAATTCTGACTCTATTGAAAAAAAATTAAAAGCACTGCAGCGGAAATTGCGGTGCTTTTAACACTTATCTACATGCTGTCGCTGCATCCTTCTAGCTGCAACTTTACTTACTTTCCTTCCTTCTAAGCAACGACATTTATAGTTTAAGTAGTTAATCACTCCCTGCAATTAGGAGAGTGTATTTGTATTTTAAAGTTGCCATAGTGAACAAAGAACTGATAATAAACGCAGCTCCTACAGGTGTAGAAATAGCCTTGTTAGAAGACAAACAACTGGTTGAGTTACACAACGAAAGTGCTAACATGCATTTTGCTGTTGGCGACCTTTACTTAGGTAAAGTAAAAAAGCTCATTCCTGGGCTTAATGCAGCATTTGTAGATGTAGGCTTTGAGAAAGATGCATTCTTGCATTATACCGATCTTAGCCCATATATAAAATCGATTATCAAGTACACTCAAATGGCTATGAACGATAAAGAGCCAAATAGTTTTGATTTTGCCAAGTTTCAAACAGAGCCAGAAATTGTAAAAAGTGGAAAAATAAACGAAGTACTTAATGGAAAGCCCAATGTGTTGGTTCAAATTTTAAAAGAACCAATAGCCGCAAAGGGACCTCGCTTAAGTTGTGAAATTTCTTTGCCGGGTAGATTTGTAGTGGTTACTCCATTTAATGAAATAGTTGCAGTATCTAAAAAAATTCATTCTTCCGAAGAGCGTAAGCGCTTGCATAAAATTGTAGAGGCAATTCGCCCTAAAAATTTTGGTATAATTGTAAGAACTGCAGCTGAAGGAAAAAGTACAGCAGAACTGCACCAAGATTTGTTAGCTATTATTGATAATTGGAAAAGTATTCAGGCCAATTTAAAAGGTGCTGTTGCGCCCATTCGTATTTTAAGTGAAGAAACAAAAACTACTAGTATACTGCGCGATTTATTGAGTGCAGATTTTAACAAAGTAGTGGTAAACGATAAAAATTTATTTACAGTAACGCAAAATTATATCCAAAGAATTGCACCTGATAAAACAGATATTGTTAGTCTATACCAAGGAAGTGGATTACCTATTTTTGATCAATATGGAATTACCAAACAAGTAAAAGCTTCATTTGGAAAAACAGTAAATCTCCCTAGTGGTGCCTATTTAATTATTGAGCATACAGAAGCATTGCATGTGATCGATGTAAACAGTGGTTTTAAAAGTGTGAGCAATAATCAGGAAGAGAATGCCCTACAAACCAATATGGAAGCGGCTGCTGAGATATCACGCCAATTACGTTTGCGCGATATTGGAGGAATTATTGTAGTAGATTTCATTGATATGAAATTGCCAGATAATAAAAGAAAAGTGCAGGAAGCCATGGAAGGTTATATGAAACCAGACAGGGCTAAACATTCGGTATTGCCTATTTCTAAATTTGGATTGATGCAAATTACGCGTCAGAGAATGCGCCCCGAAGTAAATATTAATACATCAGAATCCTGCCCAGTTTGTAATGGATCAGGAAAAATTACTTCTACTTTATTATTAGTAGATGAAATAGAAAAGCGTTTGTATTATTTAACTTCCCATGCACATAAAAATCTTACGCTCACTGTAAATCCAATTGTTTATTCGCATTTAACCAAGGGGTTTTTCAGCAATATTGTAAAGCGTTGGAGCAAGAAATTTAAGACTAAAATTAATGTGAAAGAAAATACCAATTACCATATCATTGAGTTCAGATTTTTCAATGAACATGAGGAAGAGATCAAATTATAAAAGCCATCACTCGATAAAGAGGATGGCTTTTTCTAAATAAGTATACTTTATCTACTAATAATGTCTTAAAGTCAAAACACCTAAAGGAGCACCTTTTGCGGTTCCAACTGCAGATAGTGTAACAATTCTACCACTAGATAAATTTGTTCCTAAACTAATACTAGCTACAACAGTTTGTGTGCCTGCTAGTTTTACTCTAAGTGTATATGCGGTACCTCCTGGAATTGGTGCAAATGATGATAATGCAGTAGCATTTGGAGTAGCCCCCAAATAGGTTCTGTTGGTTAAAGTTACACTATCCATACTCGGTGCTGTTCTTAACAAGGTAAGATCAACTGCAGGAGCCAATGGAGCTAAATGCAAAAAACGAACATGTACATTGGTGCCTGAAGGAACAGTTAAGTCATCGGTTAATTGAACAGAACGCAAAGTTGGTGTACCAGATGCAAGCAAAGTATCGTAAACAGCCATGGTATAAGATTTATTTATATCAAATTGATATCTTGCGTCAACCAAACTAGTTCTTCCGGAGTCTGGGGAAATTTTAATATTCCTAGAACCATTTACCAGTGGAATGTATGCACCTCCATTTCCGCCACCGCCGCCTAAAGAAGTAATACCATAAGTTAGTCTTCTACTACCATTTGAAACCAACCCATCAATCACAATATCTGAAGTTGGTGCACCTGGTGCTGCATAGATGAAAGCAACAGCAGAATTTGCATCGCCTAATAGAGTTACTGCATCTTTTTCACAAGCGGTAATTCCAAATGTGGAGATTGCCAAAAGAGAATATAAAAGTTTTTTCATTTTTTTATCTTTTTATTTGTTCAATTAATACCCGGGATTTTGAGTCATATTCGGATTTGCATCTCTTTCACCTTGAGGAATAGGCCATACCCACTCTCTACGAGTTGGTACAAGTATACTTTGAGTTGTAGGTGCTACAATTGCACCTCTGTTTATATTTCTGCTTGTTCTTTTTAGATCGAACCAACGGTGTCCTTCCATAAACAATTCCTTACTCCTTTCTAACTGTATAGCAGTTGTAAGGGCAGCACCCGTTTCGGTACCTGCAATAAATCCGTTGATACGAGCAGCTCGAAGCGTGTTTAAGTCTGCTAAAGCCAAAGCCTCTTGACTGGTATTCTGACGTGCTTCCGCTCTAATCAAATACATTTCTCCAGTTCGGAAAGCTTTCCAATCTACTACTCCATCTAAAGCAGTTCCTTTTCCATTGTATTTAGTTACAACCAATCTTGTAAGAGGTCTTACTACTGCAGTAGTAGTAAATCCTCTTGTTACTGAAGTAGAAAAACGAATATCATTTGCTTCATCAATCTGACTAAAAAAAGTTGGGTTACCATCAAACTGAGAACGATTGGTTCCAGTGGTTGGGCTATACACATCCCCAGCTAATCTGCTTAAAAACTCACCTGGCGAAAAGAATACTGCAAAAGCTACTTCTGTTTGACTTAGATCACGCCAGATAGATGGAAAAACAGCTCTAGTAGCCAATGGCAAAGCATTGATAACTGCAGTAGAAGCTGTATTAGCAGTAGCCCAATCTTTTGCATATAATGCTACGCGAGCCTGAATGGCGTTTAATGCAGTTATATCTATTCGATATTTTGAAGTTGCGGTATTAATAGGGGAATTTACATTAGACAAAGCTGTTCTTGCAATGGCAATATCTGCATATATCTCATCATACACTTGTGTAACTGTTAAACGAGCAGGTTTAAAAGAAGCGGGTGATGATTCTAAAGCAGATTGCTTTACATAGGGAATAGCTGCTGAAGTACTATTACGATCGAGGTTGTCTGCAAAATACTTTAATAAGTCAAAATGAGCCATTGCACGAAGAGCGATAGCTTGACCTTTAATTTTATTAACTCGGGTTTGATTACTAGCATTAGCAAACTTATCTATGTTATTGATGATAACATTTGCATTAAAAATTATACCCCATCCTGCCAACCAGGTTTCAGCAATAGTTCCATTAGTTGTGGTATAAGCCCAATCTGTTAATTCAGCAAAATTCACCAATGATTCACTCGTTTGTACTAAATTTTCAGCCAACATATCGGGTATTATAGATTGATTTCTTCCATAATATCCGGCCCCGCGTAAGCTGTTATAAACAGCACTTAATGAGGTTTCAAAATCACCTATACTTTTAAAAGCGTTTTCTTGTGAAAGTGCATGCGTAGGTGATTTATCAACGGCTTTTTCACAGCCTACTGCTCCAATTATTAATATTGAAGAGAGTATATATTTAAAAAATGTCTTTTTCATTCTTTTTGTTTTTTATGTTTAGAATCCTACGGTTAAACCTATGGTTATTGTTTGTAAAGCAGGGTATTGCGCACCAGTTAATACACCATTTGATAATTCAGGGTCCCAAGCTTTAAATTTGGTGCCTGTCCATAAATTTTCACCCATTACAAAAAATCTTGCATTGCTAATACCAATTGCTTTTGCCGTTTTTTGTGTAAGATTGTATGCTAGTGTAAGGTTTCTTAAACGAACGAAACTGCCATCTTCCAAAAAGCGAGTAGTTGAAGTGCGGATAGTTGCGCTAGCTCTTGGAATATCTGTGATGTCCCCTGGCTTTCTCCATTCATTCAACATGGTTATTGACAAATTATCGATACCGTAGTCAAATCTCTCAACTAATTGTCGGTCGTTATTATATGCCAGATTACCAAATACATAATTGAAAAATACACTTAAATCAAACTGCTTGTAAGTAAACTTGTTGGTAATACCACCAAAGAATGGTGCATCTCTTGTTCCAAAAATTTGACGATCAGCTGCGTCATTGAAGAGCTCGGTAATAGTACCATTGGGTCTTTGGAAAATATTATTGCCGTTGTTTGGGTTCACTCCTGCAAATTTCACTAAGAAATTACTATTTAATGGATATCCAATGCGCTGAATGGTTGTGCCGGTTATAATTCCTGTTGGAGGAGTAGTTGGGGTTAAACTAAGTATTTTATTTCTGTTCACCGTAAAATTCGCTTGAGTTGTCCAACGGAAATCTTTTGAACTGATATTCTCTGTAACCAAGGTAAATTCAAAACCCCTGTTTCTAACCTGACCCACATTGGTATTCAAAGATGTGAAACCTGTAGTTCTAGACAATTGATCATTCAAGAATAAACGCTCTGTTACTTCACTATAATAATCAACACCTAGAGTAATTCTGTTTTTTAAGAAGGAAACATTCAATCCAATATTGAATTTATTACGCTGTTCCCAAGTAAGATCTTGGTTTGGTAACTGACTCAAGCCTGGGCCATTAATGCTAGTGTAAGTTCTATTAGCAAATAATTCTCTTGATGCAAAATCACCAATACCTTCTTGGTTACCTACTGTACCATAGGAGGTTGATAGTTTTAGTGTTTCAATAAAACCAATATTTTTAAAGAAGTTCTCATCGCTAATCATCCAACCAGCTCCAACAGAAGAAAAAGTTGCAAATCGATTATTGCCTCCAAATCGAGATGATCCATCTCTTCTTACACTTCCGTTGAAGAAGTACCTATTTTTATAACTATAGCTGCCAATTCCAAAGAAAGAAATCAATGCATTTTCGGTTCTATTTTCTGCTACTGCAGGAATATTCAATCCGCCGGAACCTGGTGTAATTCCTGCTCCATTTTGTAAATTACCTGTTAATCCATATCCAGTAAAACTAAAGCTAGAAAGAATTCTATTTACAAACTCATTATAAGCACCAATAGTAAAATTATGATCGCCAATAGTTTTAGTATAATTTAATGACGTTGTTCCGGTATAGCGAGTTGAAGTTCTAGATCCCTTATTGAAAGAGCCCTGATTACCATTTGTTGCTTGTCCAGTTGTGCTTAATCGAGTAAATGAGTTTGTTACATCCCAACTCTCATAGTCTACACCCCATTGTGTTCTAAAACTCAATCCCTTTGCAATGAAACCAAGTTTTGATTCCAAGTAAGCACTCGTAATAATTTTTAACTCTTTGGTGCCTCTATTTACTTCATTCATATCCAAATATGGATTTGGTTGACCAGATAAAAATACCTGGTAAGTTCCAGTATTGGGATTGATTGGGCGCTCATAAGGGTTAGCCCAACGTATTGCATTTAATGGAGCAGCAATCTGTGTATTATCATCTATGGTGTTTTCAAAGTTGCTCCAACCGCCGTATGCCTTTACTCCAACTTTTACATTATCAGATAGGGTATGATCGAGGTTTAAACGCAAGCTGTAACGCTTTAATCCTGTTCGCTGTACGGTACCTGATTGATTAAATAAACCTCCAGAAATAAAGAAAGATGTTTTTTCGCTACCACCACTAGCGGTTATTTGATGGTTGTTGGTAATACCAGTTTGCGTAATTAAATCTTGCCAATTGGTATTGATTTTACGTAAGCTATCAACCACAGCAGATGAAAAGTTATTAAACACATTGCCATTGGCCAATTCGTAATCAAGCTTTTGGTTTGTATTCATTAATTGGAGCGGATTCTCAGGGAAACGAGATTGACCATATTGGCCATTGTATTCTAGTTTTGTTTTTCCTGATTTTCCCTGCTTACTAGTGATTACGATTACACCGTTTGCACCTCGAGAGCCATATATTGCAGTAGTAGAAGCATCTTTCAACACACTAATACTTTCAAAATCATTGGGGTTAATAGATGAGAAGTTGGCTGCAGAAATTTGAATTCCGTCAAGTATATATAAAGGTTGAGTTGTACCGTTTACAGAGCCTACACCTCTTATCAAAACTCTAGCAGCAGCTCCTGGCTGACCCGAGTTTGCTTGAATCAATACACCTGATGCTTGACCTTGCAACATTTGATCGAAAGAACCTATCGGTACATTCTTTAGTGCTTCTTTATTTACAGTTGAAATGGCTCCAGTGACTTGTCGTTTTTGTAAAGACTGGTAACCAGTAACTACAACTTCATTTAAGGATTTATCTCCAGGAGTTAGTTGAATGTTTTGAGCAACTGTTCCAACAGTAATTTGTTGATCATCGAAACCAACATAACTTAATGTTAGTCTTTTAGCTGTGCTAGGAACAACCACCGAATAAGTACCATCGGCTTTAGTTACTCCAAATCCTTTTCCGTTTAAGCTAATTGTAACACCAGATAGTGGTGCATTTTGAGCATCAGTAACTTTACCAGTTACAGTGGTATTTTGTGCAAAAAGCGTGAGAGACGTAAATAGAATAGCACAAAAACCTGTCAGCAGTTT
This sequence comes from Sphingobacteriia bacterium, assembly GCA_031422175.1. Lineage (GTDB taxonomy): Bacteria > Bacteroidota > Bacteroidia > Chitinophagales > Chitinophagaceae > Sediminibacterium. The sequence continues at coordinate 33,396 of JANOQC010000029.1, forward strand.
TTTTCTCATGTAGTTCAGTTTTAGGTTTGGTTTACCACTTATCATGGTAATTAACAGCGAATCTAAGAGAAAAAAAATATTATTTTCTATTTTTTTAACACTATTTTAATACTTGTTTATTATTTTTTGAAATTATAATTTAAATCTTTAAACAGATTTACGATTTTTACAAAAATCATATAAATCATTTGAATTAACTATTATTATAATATGAGAAGATTTTAGCTATATAAACTTCACTTTTAAAACTTCCTTTATTTTCTTTTAAATATTTTTCAATAGCTACTCTTTTATCAGACATCAAAACCAAAATACTTTCCTTGTCTCTTTTAAATCGAGCCATTACTCCATTTTGAAAAGTGTAATAATCTTCGTACAGCCGGAATTCTTTTACGATTTCCCCTGTAAAATCATTCTTTCGCGTATCAATGGATTTATACATCGATTTGAGCAAGGAAATTTTGCCTTCTGCCAATACCAAACAAAACATATTTGATTTATAATTATCAATTGGAGGCAGTCCTGTTTTAAAAAGATATTTATTTATTCCTACATCGGTTGTATCAAAATAACTAACCATTTTCACAAAATCACTAGCTATACCTCCAGCTTCGTTGGTTGGCGATAGAAAAACAATTTCTTGAGCAACAATATCAATTTTGAATTTTACAGCAGTGAATTTTCTGCCATTTTTTAATTCAATTTCTCCAAATTGATAATTATCAAAAGCAAAAGGGAAGCCTACTAAACCATTATAATTTCTATTTAGGGGTTGCCCATTGAAATCTGTTAGGGTAAGCTGAGTATCAAATTTAGCTACATTTCTAACTGGCTGAGTTTGTGAAAAACCATCTACAAGTAGAATAAGATTAAAAGAAAAGATAAAAACAATCTTCAAAAACATAAATCATCATTGTTAGATAAATCTACGCTATTTTAATAAAAAGCGGGCCCTAAAAATAGGGCCCGCATACTTAAAAATTAAACAAGAGAAACTAGAGATTCTTTATTTAGGATTTTTAGTGGGTGCACTTCCTGTAGCTGCTGGATTATAAACCAACTCATTATCTGGAACATCCCAATAATCTAAATAGCCATATTTAATTGTTGCATTGGTACTAACAACACCAGTATTGGTAACTGTTACAGCACCAGTTCTGCTAGATGCTGGGTCAATAACACCCCATCTACGAGCATCGTAAAAAGAAAGACCACGGAATGCACAAACAACTCTGCGCTCTCTTCTTAGTTCTTCTCTAGCTTGCACAAGAGTTAAACCCTTTCCTGCAACTGTTGCTAAACCAGCACCTTGTAAAGTTCTAACACCATCAATAATGGCTAATCCAGCTTCAATTTGACTAGTGTTAATTAAGGCTTCTGCTTTCATCAACTGATTTTCTTCATAATCAACTGCAACATGTAATTCATATTCACCAGGAGTAGATTTTGCATAAACAACAACTCCAGGCAAACCAGTACCACCTTCAACCAATGCCCATCTTGTAAAATGCGCTTGTCCGCGATCAGCCTGACCTAAATACGGAGTTGTAGTTTTTAAATTTTGATCTTTTCGCTTATCGCCAGTTTTAAATTCTTGGGCAAAACGCTCAGAAATTTTATAAGTAGCGCCACCAGCTAAGCTAGAATAGGTACGTCCCATTACCATCTGACTATTGGTATACAAATCTCCTCTAGCATCTGTACGAGCAGTAAATATATTATCTGTTGCAGTAATACCTGCATTAGCAAGTGCCAAAACTGATGTCCAATCTGTACTGGTCATTGTTGCAGTTGTTTTATTTACCAACAAATTTCTAGCTTTTAATGAAGCAACATTGCGCTCCAACATAGCTGGAGTTTGCGGTGCTCCTTTTCCAATCTGGAAATAAGCAGGTAAAATTTTAACCATCAAAGCAGTGAATTCACCAATATTGGTAGCTGTTTTTGCAGCAGTAACCGCTTTGTCTAAATTAGCATTAGCTTCCTCAATGATTTTCTCCTTTGTAACATAATTTCCATTTGTTGCAAAAGAAGTATTATTGATTAACCCTGCATAATAAATAGAACCAATTCTGCTATAAGCATATCCTTTCCACCAATATGCCCAAGATTTAATAGCTGCTTTTTTAGAAGTAGCATCTCCAGAAAAGCTAACCACATCTGCTTTTTCAATC
>JANOQC010000030.1:0-63481 GCA_031422175.1 Sphingobacteriia bacterium
GTGGGATTCTTGATTTATGTGGCTGACTCATTTGGTTATCTTGGAAGCGTAAGTGTGTTGCTGAGTAAAGAAATATTTAAAGTACAATTAAACTGGGTGCACTTTTTTTCGAACAGTGTGATGGTATTATCGGTGGCCGGAGTTTTTATCAGTATTTATGCAGCAAGGTATTTTTTAAAGAAACAGGCAGAAAAGACAACTTTTTTATAGTGCACTATAAATTTATCGCCTCTTTTTTATAGTATACTATGAATTTATCGCTAGATATTAGAAAATGATCAACTTTTACTAAATTTATGGTATGAAAGTTTCAAGTGTGCTTTATAAAGGTGATTATTCGGTTCAAGTATCATTTGAAGATGGTACTGAAGGAATAATTAACCTAAGCGACTTGGATGAAAAAGGCATTTTTAGTTCATTAAAAGAAAAAGAAAAATTTTCAACCGTTTACACTACAGGGTATTCAATAGCATGGTCTGAAGAATTAGAAATTGATGCAGCAAATATTTATGCTGAATTATCTAGCAAAGATCCATTAACTAGCTTTTCACTTTCACCAATATATGCCACAGATTAGCAAAGATAATTGGGAAAGAACAAAAAATCATTTCCCCCTGCTTCCAATAGAACCACTAACTTAATGTAACAGGGATAATTCCATTATTAATATTTTGTATCTTACTAATCATATATATTTTACATGAAGCAATTACTGGTGTTCTTTTTGATGATCCTAACATTATCTGTGCATGCGCAAACCCGAGTAATCGATTCTGTTCGGAAAAGTTTATTCCCCAATTTTAATCCTGCAACTTCTGACCTTTTATTAAAAGAAGTTAAAAATGATTCAATTATTGATATTTCACTACAAAAATTGGCAAAAACAACTAATCCAAAAGAAAGAGCAAAATTACTTGTTCAAATTATCGATCAAAGATTATTGGGAGCAAATTTTGATCAAAAAACTGCTGATATTTTATTCAAAGTATTGCTCAAAGAGTTGGTCAGTTTAAAACGGCAATTAAACCATCCAGATTATGAAGCCTATAAAAGTCATTATGAAATGGCTTCAATTACAATGGAGGAAAATTCTTACAACTGGAAAAACACAAAACGTTTTGAATTGATGAAACAAACTATTGAATTGTATGATCAATTCAATAAACCAATTCCCAACTTATTAAGTGCTTTAAGAGTTTATTTTAATTCTTTGAATTTACAAGAAGAAAGATTTACCTATTATGAACAGAAACTAAGATTGTATACCCTTAAAAATAATCGGCCGAATATGGCAGCATGTTATTATGGGCTTGGAGGATATTATAATACTAAAGCAGCTTATAATAGGGCTATTTCTAACTATTTAAAAGCGGCAGATATATTCAAAGATTTAAATAAAATAGGGACTTTTACAAATGGTTTAAATGTAGCAGCTCAAGAATATGCTCAATGGGGTAATTATCAAAGAGCAAAAGTACTAATTGATTCTAGCATATCCATTGGCATGAATTTAATGAACAAAACTACTTTAAAAGTCAGTTTTGGATCAGCAGCAGAAATTGCAATTGTCTCAAACAGATGGACTGAAAGTATTGCTTATTTAGATAGTTCATTAAAATATTCAACTACAAAAAATGATTTCGATTATTTTCCAATTCTATTTGCAAGAAAGGGAATATGTTTAATCGAATTGGGTAAATTATCGGATGGGTTCAAAAATATTGAGATTGCTGAAAAAATAGTTGACAGTATTAAAAAGCCTTTTTACTCGGCACAAGGTACTATTGAAACAGATTATGGAAAGTTCTTATATTACTCAAAGACCAATCAACTGCAAAAAGCATTAGCCTTTCTAAATATAGCTTATCAAAAAGCAGTAGAATCAAAAACAAATGACTCACAAAAAAAATATTTAGAAGCTTATAAGAGTTATTACGCAATTATCAATGATTTTGCTAATTATAAATTATATAGCAGCAAATTAGATGCATTAACAAAAGAGATGGATGCAACTTTAGCTCCATTTAAAATTGCTTATTACGAAATTGAGAAAAAGGAATTGCAGCAATTGGATAGTTTAAATACTATGAAGCAACAAAAAGCCATTCAAGATGCAGTAATACAAAAAAATAATTTACTAATATGGCTTTCGTTAAGCGGTATTTTAATTATAGCAGTTGCATTGTATTATGTAAACCGCCAATTACAAATCAATAAAAAGAACCTCATTGCTCTTAAAGGCACTCAATCGCAATTACTCCAATCCGAAAAAATGGCCAGCCTGGGGGAACTCACTGCAGGTATTGCACATGAAATTCAGAACCCTTTAAACTTTGTAAACAATTTTTCGGAAGTAAGCAATGAGTTAATTGCAGAATTAAAAGAAGAAAAACAAAAACCTACAAACGAAAGAGATTCTGCATTGGAGGATGATTTGCTTAAGGACATTTCAACCAATCTAGAAAAAATAAACCACCACGGCAAACGAGCTGCTGATATAGTAAAAGGCATGCTACAGCATTCAAGAAGTAGCAATGGCATAAAAGAATCAACAGACATTAATGCATTAGCAGATGAATATTTACGTTTGGCTTATCACGGCATAAGAGCGAAAGACAAAGATTTTAATGCTACCATGCTAACAGATTTTGATGAAACAATTGGCAAGATTAAAATTGTTCCGCAGGATATAGGGAGGGTGATTTTGAATTTAATTACCAATGCTTTTTACGCAGTGAACGAACGGTTTAAGGTAGAGGGTGTAAGGTATAAGGAAGGAAATGCCCTTAACCTTCAACCTTCAGACATTTACTTTGCTTACGAACCAACCGTTTCAGTTAGCACAAAGAAAGATGGAAACAAAATTATCATCGCCGTCAAAGACAACGGAAATGGCATCCATCCAAAAATACTCGACAAAGTTTTTCAACCCTTCTTCACTACTAAACCAACCGGGCAAGGAACTGGTTTAGGATTGAGTTTAAGTTATGATATGGTAAAAGCACATGGTGGAGAATTGAAGGTAACAACCAAAGAAGGAGAAGGTACAGAATTTATTATTGAAATGCCTATTTAGAATGTAGTTTAAATTTTGTAAATTAACTGGCACGACAACATTTTTTTATTGATTAATTAACCATGAGAATATATCATTTTTTATTAGGCCTTATTTTTTTAGTTTCTATCAAAACAAATGGTCAAAATTATTTTGATCATTATAAGGTAACCAAATACGATTCAAAAAACGGAATGCCAACCGAATTTGTAATGAATACGTATCAAACAAAAGATGGGTTTATTTGGATGAGTACCTACAATGGATATTTGCGATTTGATGGCAAACAATTTGTAAATTTTAACTCAAGCAATACCACCCAACTTAAAACAGATAACAATACCAGTAAATTTACTGAATCAGCAGACAGCACATTGTGGTTGCCTACAGGAACAGGATTGCTTAGCTATAAAGAAGGAATTTTTAAACGCTATTTGTCGGATTTCGCTAATCTTAATCTTTTAGACAAAACCACAACAGGGGAACTGATACTTTCATCTACTTCAACTGGCAAAAACAATATTGTACTGGCTTTTAATACACAAACATATCAATACAGAAAAATAACCTTATCTGATATTTTTGATTATTTAAAGAATATATCCAAAAGTGGAACTTCTAAAAAAACTGAAATTGATAATTGGAGAACAAACAAAGGAAAGATTTTACATAAATTTCAAGATGGTACTTGGAGAAAAATAACGGAAAAAGAAGGTATTGACTCAACTATGCTTTTTGACAAAGACGAATTCTTTGTGGATTCCAAAAATAGGATGTGGCTAAATTCCGGGTATGGTATTTTTTTGTGGAATGGAAATAGGTTTAATCATTTCCCAGGCATGGAAAAAGTAATTATAACAGGAGCCAATCCTAGCTTAGGCTTTATGGTAGAGGATGATCAACATGGTATCTGGACTTCATTCAATAATACGCTGGCCTATTTGCCCAATAATGAAAATAGGTTTCGAATATTTCCAAAAGAATTAGTAAATATTCAAATACTTCATAATCTTACTATAGATCGGGAACAGAATATTTGGGCAGCAACAGACAGAGGGGTTATTAAGATTTCGAAAACCAAAGTAAGCAATTATGCAGCCTCAGAAGGTATTATCAACAACAGGATATCGAGTATCAGTGAAGTATCCAGTAATAAGTTTTTAATTACTACTCCAAAAGAAAAATTATTTTGGTTAGAAAATAAAACCATCAAACCTTTTACTTCAAAAAATATCAGCATATTCAATTCTGCATTTAATTTCATTGCCAATAAAACGGATACTAAAGGAAATACCTGGCTAGGACATCAGCAAGGAATAATTAAATACAATCAATCTGGAGCAATTAATATTGTAACACCTAATCAGGTTAGATATTTCGAAGAAGGAATAGATGGAAAAATATATGTTGCGATTGCATTTACTGGTATTGGTGTGATTGAAGGGGAGTCCACATTAAAAATGTTGACTATTGCAAATGTTGATTTTAAGACCGCCTATTTTAGTTCGCTTCACCAGTTAAAAGACAGCTCATTATTGGCAACTACTTATAGAACAGGTGCCATGATTATTGATAAAAAGGGAAATGTAAAAAAACTCGATCTATTTAATGGTGTAGATGGTATTGCCATTTTTAATGCAACTGAATTAGCCAATGGAGATATTTGGTTTGCTACCGCAAAGGGATTGGTAAAATGGGTAAAAGGCAAGGTTACTATTATTGGCACCGAATCAGGCTTAACTGACCCTTCCGTTTTTGGAATACTTTTGGATAAAAAAGGTGAATGGTGGTTACCTTCTAATAAAGGAGTGATACATGCTCCCTTTAGTGAGATTGAAGCATATTCAAACAATAAAAAAGGTACCATTAATTGGAAAATAATAGATGAAGCAGATGGCATGAACAATCGCCAATGTGTTGGCGCAAGGCATTCCATTGTAAGCAAGGATGGAAAAATATATGTTGTGGGTATTGGAGGATTGGTGGTAATTAATCCTGATAGCCTCTCTACCAATAAAGTTGCTCCATTAGTGGCAATTAATCAATTAGGGGTTGATGATTCTTTGTTTTTCACAAAACAGACCAATACAATAACACCAGGTAATCATCGATACATATTTGATTACAGCGCTTTGAGTTTTGTAGCTCCAGATAAAAATCAGTTATATTTTAAATTGGAAGGGCAGGATAAAGATTGGATTCGTTCTACCGGCGACAACCGCGCAATATATACCAATCTTGAACCAGGAAAATATCGCTTTGAAGTTAAAGCCACCAATAATGACGGGGTGTGGTCTGATACCCCTGCTGTAATCGAATTCACCCTTGAAGCCTATTTTTATCAAACTATCTGGTTTAAAGTATTGAGTGTAGTAATGATGATCGGATTCATTTTTATGCTTGTTCGTTGGAGAACTAAAGCAGAACGTGAAAAAAATATTTGGCTGGAGGATCAAGTGAAAAATAGAACCAAAGAATTGCAAACATCAATTGATACATTAAAATCCACCCAATCTCAATTGGTTCAATCCGAAAAAATGGCAAGCCTAGGAGAACTCACAGCAGGCATTGCACATGAAATTCAAAACCCACTCAACTTTGTAAATAATTTTTCTGAAGTAAGCAATGAGTTAATTGCCGAACTAAATGAAGAAAAACAAAAACCTACAAACGAAAGAGATATTGCATTAGAAGAAGATTTGCTCAAGGATATTTCAACCAATCTAGAAAAAATAAATCATCATGGTAAAAGAGCTTCCGATATTGTTAAGAGTATGTTGCAACATAGCAGAACTAGTTCAGGTCAAAAAGAACCAACTGATATCAATGCACTATGCGATGAATATTTTAAATTGTCTTATCATGGTTTGAGGGCAAAAGACAAATCATTCAATGCTACAATGATCACTGATTTTGATCCATCCAATCCGATCATCAATATCATACCACAAGATATTGGCAGGGTAATTTTGAATTTGATCAATAACGCATTTTATGCAGTTACCCCCCAACCCTCAACCCCCCAACCCTCCCGACCTGTCGGGACAGGCTCTAAAGGGGGAGAAGGGAAACTTTCTGAAAATAATGAACCCAGTATTTCTCAGAAAACCAGCACAATAAAAAATTACGAACCTACTGTTTGGGTAACCACAAAATTAATTACTCCCCCTTTAGGAGGAAGGGGGCTTTTAATTTCAGTTCGTGACAATGGGGGTGGCATCCCACCAAAAGTTCTCGACAAAATATTTCAACCCTTCTTCACCACCAAACCTACAGGGCAGGGAACAGGATTGGGTTTGAGCTTAAGTTATGATATTGTAAAAGCGCATGGAGGAGAATTGAAAGCAGAAACCAAAGAAAGTAATGGTCAATTTGGAGAAGAATCTGGAACAACTTTTATCATTGAATTGCCTATTTAAAATAGTTATAAAAAATAAAATGCTATGTCATCGTTACGCCGCCTTGCTGCCATTATGTTCGCCGATATTATGGGCTATACCGCTATCATGCAACAAGATGAATCAAAAGCCATGCAGCTGCGTGACAAATTAAAAATAAAATTAGATGCGGAACTTTTATTACATGATGGCCAACTGATTAAGTTTAGTGGCGATGGTGCACTATGCAGTTTTAATAGTGCCTTAGAAGCGGTGAGAGCTGCTACTGCCATTCAATTATTCATGTTAGAAGAACCAACAGTTCCTTTACGAATTGGCATACATCAAGCTGATATTGTTTTTGATGAAACAGATGTTTATGGTGATGGCGTAAATATTGCCTCAAGGTTAGAGTCAATGGCCGAACCAGGCAGTATTTTGGTTTCAGCAAAAGTAATAGATGATGTAAAAAATCAAAAAGACATTCAATCTGTTTCTTTAGGGAAATATGTTTTAAAAAATGTTGCTGAACCAGTGGAGATTTTTGCCATTAGCAATAATGGGTTGAAAGTACCTATTAAAAAGTTAGAGGGAAAGTCGGAAAAATATATTGATAAAACAGCCATTAAAAAAAACAGAAAACGCATTTCATTATTACTCATCTCTCTTGTAATTGTAGTAACTGCTGGCTATGCCATCATTCATCCTTGGATGAAAAGGCAAGAAGCGAAAAATGAATTATTACCTGCCATTCAAAACATGGTTAATGATAATTTTTTTCCGCCTACAAAAGCTTTCGATATGGCTATTGAAGTAGAAAAACATTTGCCGAACGATTCAGCACTTTTAAAACTTTGGCCGGTTGTAAGTTCAAATGTGAACATGAACACCACTCCATCAGGTGCCGAAGTGTGGTGGAAAGATTACGATAAGCCAAACGACGAATGGCGATTTGCAGGTACTACTCCTCTAAAAGATATTCGCTTTCCAAAACCCTATCTAAGAATAGAAATAAGAAAAAAAAATTATCAAACCATTGAAATTGCAGGATCTGTTGGAAGACTATCGGCCGATGGTATTACAATTAAGCTTGATAAAGCTGGTTCACTGCCTGAAGGCATGGTCCGAATCCCTTCTTCAAACGCTCGTATGATTATAGTAGGATTGGAAGCAAATGGTGGCAAAAAAGTGTCGGAGTTTTTGATTGACAAATTTGAAGTTACCAACAAGCAATTTAAAAATTTCATGAATGCGGGTGGATATACCAATCCAACCTTTTGGAAATACCCCATAAAAAAAGAAAATACCGCAATTTCTTTTGCAGAAGCTCAAAAAATTTTTATTGATAAAACAGGTAGGCCAGGTCCTGCAACTTGGGAGGCGGGTACATATCCAGATGGTCAGGAAAATTATCCTGTTACTGGAGTATCTTGGTACGAAGCTGCAGCATATGCTGTATTTGTAAATAAACAATTGCCTACCGTTTTTCATTGGAGTATAGTAGCAAACACCGCAGCAACACAGTTTATTGCTGCTTTCAGTAATTTTAATGGTAAAGGTACCGCTCTAGTTGGCAGTAACATTGGATACAGTTCACGAGGTATTTATGATCTTGCTGGCAATTCAAGGGAATGGTGCTATAATGATAATGCCAAAACAAATGGCAATCGTTATATTCTTGGAGGGGGCTGGAACGATCCCATCTTTTCTTTTAACGACACTTATTTAGCGCCTGAAATAGACCGTAGTATTTCAAATGGATTTCGATGTATCAAAGAATTAACTGGCGATACATCTATGGCACAATTAATGAAACCCATTCCGATGGATTTCAGGGATTATAAAAAAGAAAAGCCGGTAGGCGATAATATATTTGCTATTTATTTACAGCAATTTTTATATGATAAGAAGGCATTGAATGAAAAAATAGAAACAACCATAGAAGGCGATTCTTGGACTGCTCAAAAAATAACTTTTGATGCGGCCTACAACAATGAACGGATGCAAGCTTGGTTGTATTTACCAAAGGGATTTAAAGGGCCCTATCAACCAATCATACATTTTCCTGGCTCGGGTGATATTTATCTTAAAACATTTGATCCGAAAGCAAATACAAGATCAATTGACTTTCTTACAAAAACTGGTAGGGCTGTCATTTATCCGATTTATAAAGGCACTTTTGAAAGGAGTGATGAGTTACACAGCGATTTGCCGGATGAATCTGTTTTTTATAAAGATCATGTGATCATGTGGAGAAAAGATATTGGAAGATGTATTGATTATTTAGAAACCAGAAAAGATATACAAGCTGATAAGCTGGGATATTTTGGATGGAGTTGGGGTGGTTATATGGGAGGAATAATGCCAGCAATAGAAAAAAGAATTAAAGTGATTGCACTCCATGTGGGTGGAATGGTGATGAACAAGTCTTTACCTGAAGTTGACCAAATCAATTTTTTACCGAGAGTTAAACAACCTGTGATCATGATGAATGGAAAATATGATATGTTTTTCCCATTAGAAACATCGCAAACACCCATGTTTAATTTTTTAGGAACTCCTAAAGAAAATAAAAAGTTTATTGTATTTGAAGCCGGGCATCTTGTTCCAAAAGTTGATTTATATAGGGAAACTTTAGCTTGGTTCGATAAATACTTAGGGCCAGTGAAGTAAAAAATGCAGATGTAATGTTGAATATGTTTATTTAATGTAGATTCAATAACTTCATTGTATGGAAGCCAAACAAAAACCCATTTTTAACAAGCGCATTTTTTGGGATGTTGTATTTGAAAAAATGGACTATGATGCCAAAGCTAATTTTATTATTGAACGTGTATTTGAAAGAGGGGATGTAGATGATATTCGCAATTGCAGAAGATACTATGGTGACGAAAAAGTTACTGAAGCTTTATTGAATGCCAAGTTTTTACCGGAAACGAGAACTTATTTAGCGAGTGCTGTAATTAACCGCCCTTTAACCGATTTTAGATGTTACATACTGAGACAGTTGAACCCAACACTCTTTCCTTATTAAAAGAGTTGATGCAGATTCCTGTATTTAACCAGTTTTCTTTAGTTGGGGGAACTGCTTTATCATTATTATATGGCCATCGTATATCGGTTGACCTAGATTTATTTTCAAATGCTCCATTTTCCAATGAGCATATAGTTACAAATCTTAAAACAATTTTTGGAAATAAGTTTATCATGGAAGAAAAGCCTCCTCAGTTTGGCATTTTCTGCTTCATTGATGAGATAAAAATAGATATCATTCAGCACCCACACCCATTAATGCAACCAATTAAAGAAATTGATGGGATTCGTTTTTTTTCTACCCCAGATATTATTGCCATGAAAGTACAGGCTATTCTAGGAAGGGGGAAAAAGAAAGATTTTTGGGACATTGCCGAATTATTACAACATTTTTCAATCGATGATTTTATTCGTTTTCATAAAGAAAAATATTCCACTCAAAATATACTCATTACCGTTCCGCAAGCCATCACTTACTTTTCTGATGCAAATGAAAGTGAAGATCCTATCAGTTTAAAAGGACAAAGCTGGGAATCGATTAAACAAATCATCAGCAAAAAAGTACGGGAGCATTTAGCTTGAAATTAGCTCCTACTCTCCTTTTTTCTCATATTTTTTCTCAATCTCTTTCGCTTTTTCAAAATCCAATACAACACCATTGATGCAATAACGCAATCCTGTTGGAGGTGGGCCATCTTCAAATACATGACCTAAATGAGATTTACACCGGCCGCATTGCACTTCGGTTCTTTTCATTCCCATTGTATTGTCTGGAATATAAATGATCGATCCTTTAGAGATGGTTTCGTAAAAGCTGGGCCATCCACAACCACTATCAAATTTGGTATCACTTTTAAAAAGTGAATTGCCACAAACTGCGCAATAATAGGTACCCGCTTCTTTAAATGCTTCAAACTTACTGGTCCAAGGACGTTCAGTTCCTTTTTCTCTAGCAATATAATATACATCTGACGACAAAACTTTTTTCCAGTCTTCTTCTTTTACCGCCAACTTGGATTTCTCCGTTTTGGAGTAATAAGGGTTGTTTGATTTTTCGGTACTATCCATTTTGGAGGTTTTTGATTGATTTTCTTGCCCATTACATGATTGTAAAAGACAAATGGTACATATTAAATAAATAAATAATTTCATATTTTTAAAGCTTTTGTTTCTCTATTTACGTTCAATCTTCATTTTAGTTTGTTATCTATATGCTAAAATGACTATTTTTTAACAAAAAAAGGTTTTTTAATCATTTTGTGCAATAGTTAAATGTTATTTAACATACAGTTCTTATATTTGTTCTTCATTTAAGGTTAGTTGTTCATGTTTAATATTATTTTATTCGGACCTCCGGGAAGTGGTAAAGGTACACAAAGTGAGAAGCTTATTGTTGCTTATGGCTTAAAGCATTTGTCTACCGGTGATTTACTCCGTAATGAAATAGCAAATAAAACTCCCCTAGGAATTGAAGCTAAAATCATAATGGATAAAGGCCAGTTGGTTCCAGACGAAGTTGTTATTGGCATGATTAGTTCGGCCTTAGACAATAATCCGAATGCCAAAGGTTTTTTATTTGATGGATTTCCACGCACAACTGCTCAAAGTGAAGCTTTAGATAAGCTGCTGAAACTAAAGAATACCGAAATCGGGGTTGTTTTAGCCATGGATGTAAGCGAAGAAGAATTGGTAAAAAGATTAGTCAATAGAGGATTAACCAGTGGCAGAAGTGATGATACCAATGAAGCAGTAATTAGGGCTAGAATTATTGAATATCAAGATAAAACAACAGTTGTTGCCAATTACTATGGGCAATTCAATAAAGTAGTGCATTTGAAGGGCGAAGGAACGGTAGAAGAAATATTTTTATCTCTTTGCAGCGAAATAGATAAAAGAATGTCTAATTAATAAGACTTTTAAAGTTTTTGACCATAACCAACTGCTTTCCCGTTCTGGATAATATCTTGAACGGGATTTTTTTTGCTCCACAATCCGCTTAAATACCCACTTGTAAACTATCAATCGTTAGCTTTGTAGCCATTAAAAAATAAATATGTATACGGTTGAAAACTACATTTTAGGCAAATGGATGAAGGGTGAAGGAGAAGGGCAGTTATTATACAATGCCTATACAGGCGAACCCATTGCTACTGCAACAACCAAAGGGATTGATTATGCGCAAGTGGTGCATTATGCCAGAAATCAAGGAAATCCTGCATTGCGAAAAATGAGTTTCCATGAAAGAGGTTTAATGCTTCGTGCACTGGCCCTTCACCTTAGAGAGCATTTAGATAAATTATATAGGGTTAGCTATCAAACTGGGGCAACCAAAGCAGATAGTTGGGTAGATATTGAAGGTGGAATTGGTAATTTATTTGCCTACGCTTCGCTCAGAAGAAAATTTCCGGATACTTCTTATTGTTTAGATGGCGAAACACACCCGCTGGGTAAGGCCAATACTTTTATGGGACATCATTTATTGATTCCCAAGGAAGGAGTAGCTATTCATATCAATGCATTTAACTTTCCGATTTGGGGAATGCTCGAAAAAATTGCAGTTAATATATTGGCTGGAATGCCAGCCATTGTTAAGCCTGCAACGGTTACTTCTTTTTTAACGGAAGCAGTAGTGAAAGAAATTATTGCATCCCGCATTTTGCCAGCTGGTGCATTACAACTGGTTTGTGGGAGTGCAGGAAATTTATTGGATCAAGTAGGTTCTCAAGATGTGGTAACATTTACTGGTTCGGCAACTACAGGATTGATGCTAAAATCCGGCAAAAAAATAATGGAGGAAAATGTGCCTTTTAATATGGAGGCCGATTCGCTAAACTGTATTGTTTTAGGAGAAGATGTGAATGAATCGATGCCCGAATGGGATATTTTTATTAAAGAAGTTAGAAAAGAAATGACCACAAAATCTGGACAACGCTGTACTGCTATTAGAAGAATATTTGTACCAGAAAATAAAATGGAAGCCGTTCAAAAAGCATTGCAAAAAGCTTTGGCACAAACAGTAATAGGAAGCCCTCTTAATGCAACTGTAAGGATGGGTTCATTGGCAGGAGAATCTCAGCGCGTTGAAGTAAAACAACAAGTTCAAAAATTATTAGCCAGTTCGCAAATTATTTATGGTTCATTAGACAGTGTAACTGCTGTAGACGCAGATGCAGAGAAAGGCGCTTTCATGAGCCCTTTATTATTGTTGAACCAAAATCCATTTGGCAGCACTGATGTTCATGAAACAGAACCATTTGGTCCGGTAGCTACATTAATGCCTTATAAACATACTGAAGAAGCCATTGTTTTGGCTAAAATGGGAAAAGGATCTTTGGTTAGCTCAATCGTTACTGCAGATAAAAAAATTGCTAAAGAGTATGTTTTAGGTGCAGGTACTTATCATGGAAGAATATTGGTGTTGAACGAGCAATGTGCTAAAGAAAGTACTGGACATGGCGCACCGCTTCCTTTATTAATTCATGGTGGGCCAGGTAGAGCAGGTGGTGGAGAAGAAATGGGTGGACTAAGAGGCGTGAAGCATTATATGCAAAGAGTGGCTATTCAAGGATCTCCTGATATGATTACTGCAATCAGCCAAGTATATCAACAAGGTGCAACGGGTAATACCAATACTATTCATCCATTTAAAAAATATTATGAAGATCTTTCAATTGGCGACCAAATAATTACGGAAAAAAGATTAATCACAACCGAAGACATCAATCAATTTGCCGATTTAAGTGGAGATCATTTTTATGCACATTTAAATAGTACAGATTTTACAGGAACTATGTTTGAAAAACAAGTGGCGCATGGCTATTTATTAATGAGCATGGCTGCAGGATTATTTGTTGATAGCTATGAAAAAAATCCAGTACTGTTGAATTATGGAATTGATGAATTGAGATTTACTAAACCTGTTTACCCTGGAAGTGAAATGCATATCAGATTTACTTGCAAAGAAAAAATCAGACAAGAAAAAAAAGAACCTACTGATATTGATAAAGGAATTGTAAAATGGATGGTTGAAATGATTGATGAAACCAATGAGCTTGTTGGTATTGCAACCATTTTAACAATGGTAGCGAGAAAAATAAAATAACCCTAACCATTTTTCATGTTGTAAATTTACTCTATTGATAATATTGAATTTTAATTGATACTACATTGTATGATAGAAGAAATAAATGAAGGCTACGTTAAAGTGGAGAGAGAACATGGTATTGCAACCATCGAATTTTTTCATCCCCAAAGTAATTCTTTACCAGGTAAAATTTTAGATGCATTAGCTAAAGAAATTCATAGTGAAGGATTAAATGAAACAACTAAAGTAATTATACTAAGATCCGCGGGCGAAAAAACATTTTGTGCTGGTGCTTCTTTTAGTGAATTGGCAGCCATACAAACCGAAGCAGAAGGGTTACAATTTTTTAGTGGCTTTGCCAAAGTGATTAATGCCATGCGTACTTGCGGAAAAATAATTGTTGCAAGAATTCAAGGTAAATGTATTGGCGGAGGTGTAGGAATTGCAGCAGCCGCAGATTATGCAATCGCCTGCGAAGGTGCAGAAATAAAACTCAGTGAATTAGCAGTTGGGATCGGACCATTCGTTGTAGGACCAGCCGTAGAAAGAAAAATTGGGCTTTCTTCGTTTTCGCAATTAACCATTGATGCAAGCATGTATCGTCCTGCAGATTGGGCAAGAAGAAAAGGATTGTTTGCAGAATTACATGCCGATTCAGCTGGGATGGACGATTCTATTACACGATTATCTACTACTTTGTCTCAATCTAATCCGGAAGCATTAAAAGAGTTGAAAAAAATATTTTGGAATGGAACGGAGCATTGGGAGCATTTGCTTAAAGAGAGAGCTGGCATTAGCGGCAAACTGATTTTGAGTGAATACAGTAAATCGTTTATAGAAAAGTTTAAGAAAAAATAAGGTCTATCTAAGTATACCTGCAGACCATTCGATTGCATAATTGGCCTTCAAATATTTTAATCGTAAACTGATTAGTTTTTCAGCAGTTTCAATTACTTTGTTTTCTCGGGTATTGATTAAAAACAAAGAACTTTCTCCGTTTTGAAATCGAAGGTTTTCTGCTCTAAGTAATGCAGTAAAACCATTATATGCATTTTGAGTAACCCTAATCTGTTGTTCCAATAAATTGGTTTCAGTAAAATAATTTCTTACTTTATTTTCAACTTCCCATTTTTTAGCAGCTAATTCGTAATTGGTTTCTTCAATCTTCAATTTAGCTTTTCGATAATCGCCTCGTCCTTCTCGTAAAAATAAAGGCACTTTAATATCTATTCCCCAATTATTATTATTTTGTAAAAATGCTCCATTAAAGCCTTTAAATACACTGTAATTCTGATTTAATAAATTGGCTTTTAAATTAATGGTTGGTAATATATTTTGAAACTTTAATTTTCTTTCTACTTCTAGGGCATCCAATTTAAAATCATATGATTTTAAAATAGGATTTTCTGCATTAGCTCGTTGCAATAATTGCTCCAGTGATTGTGGAGATAAATTCAATGCAAAGCGAATGGTATCAGGTACCGCTTTTGCTGGCAACAAGTAAGCACTATCTTGATTGGTCCATAAAAAATTAGACAATTCCAAACTAGCCGTATTCAATTTTACTTTTGCATCGGCTTGTAGCATTTCAAAATTTTGAATCTGTGTTAATGCTTCAATAGTATCAATAGCCGAACGATCTCCATTGTCAAAAGCAATTTTCACCAATCGATATCGATCCGCACTCACTTTCAAAAATTTAGTATAAACATTGTATATCTGATAAGTGCTTGTCCATTGCCAATAGCCTATATATGCATCAAACAATAAATCGTTGAGCATTCTGTTTCTTTCCTGCTCACTCATGGAACGGTAAATTTGTGCTTGCTGTAAAGCTGCTCTTTGTTTATCTATCACCAATCCTTTTGCTACAGGTAATTCCAAACCAAAATAACTGGATTGCCCCGATGTAACTTCAGATTCTAAATTAGCTCCTCCATTATTTTCCAATCCTGTTTTAATATTGGCTCCAGCAAATCTGGTTGGGATTTTTAATTCGGGGTTATTATAGAAATAATAATTTTTACCATCGAAAGTTTTTCTACTTGCTTCATAAGTGAATGTGGGATCAAATCCACCACGAGCACTCAATAAATCTGCTTTGGCTTTTTCTATTTGAATAGCCGCTTGTTTGGCAACAGGATGATTTTGTCGAACCTGTTCAATAAATGATTCGGGTGTAAGTACCTGAGCCTTTATTTCAAAACCAATTAATAATAAAAAAATGAATGCGATTTTTTTCATGCCTTACTATTTCTTATTCTTCGATTCCTTTTTTGATTCTTCATTTGGTAAATAATATTCAGGTGGAAAACCATTGATATTTCGCCATATCTCGTACCCGATAGGTACATCTTTTAATAAGGCAATACCATTCGCCCCTCCCCCCATTCGCAATTGTTTTGGCCAAGCTTTCTCCTTTTTATCTTCTATCACCAATAACCTGAATTTTCCATTTTCACTAACCGATGTTTCTACAGCAGCAATAACCCCACCAAATGTTCCGTAAGAAGCTTCCGGCCATCCAGTAAAAACAATTGCAGGAAACCCATCAAAAATAAAACGCACTTCTTCACCAATATGCAATAAGGGTAAATCCATTGGGCTAACAAACAATTCAACCGCATATTGAATTTTATCTGGAACTACCTCTACAATCATATCTCCTTCTTTCATCGTCTCCCCTATACCTGCTTTACGGGCTTTGGTTATTTGACCACTTTGAGGAGCAGTGATATAATATAATTGATTCCTGATATCGTAGTTGCTATAAGCGTTCTCCAGTTTGGCAACATCTGCTTCTCCTGTTGCTACGTTGGAAAGTGACCCAAATCTATCTCCTTGTGCTTTGGCAATTTTATCTGTATACTCTTGGGTGGTAGCATTTTTTTCAATTCGCAAACTGGTGAATTCTTGTTTTGCTTGTAAGTATTTATTTTCTGCACCGATTCGTTTTGCTATTGCGTTTTGATAACTCACTTTTCTTCTTTCATAATCCACCAAAGTAATTACACCACTATCCCACATAATTTTAGCAGCATCTATTTGACGTTTAGCAACTCCTAACTCATTGCTAGCAGCTATCAAATCATTGCTGTCACTCATCGCTTTCAAATCTTGTTGGCGTAACTTAATATCAATTTGCGATAATTTCAGTTTCTGTCCTTCTTCTAGGGCAGTAATTTGTGCTGAAGCTGTGATTGCTTTATTTTGATATCCCTCATTAGCAATTTGCTTAGAGTTGATTTGCTTTTGTGTTCTTTCCAACAGTTTAGGATCAAAATAATCTACTTTCACTTCACCCAATTGTAGAATGGTATCTCCTTTTTGAACAAAGTCTCCTTCCTTTACAAACCATTTTACTACTCTGCCAGCCAAAACTGTATTAACTTCTTGTGGCCGTTGCTCTTGTTTTAAAGTAGTAACCAATCCTTTGGCACGGATATTCTGCGTCCAAGGTAAAAATAATGTGATAATCAAACTAATTAATACAATCCAAAGCCATTTTTTTGCATTGCTTTTTCTACTAACCTGATACACTGACTTATAAGAGCGAATAGAAGATGTTTCTACTTCCGATTCAATATCAGCTGATATAAAATGATTGGCCATAATTTTAATTAATTAATGAAGCGATCTGGTTCCAAGTACCAGTAGCTTTTATACTTCCACTTTCTAAATAAATGATTAGATCACATTGCTGTGCAATGGTAATTTCGTTTGTTGCAATAATAACAGTAGCATTCTCTACACCCAACATAAATGCAGCAATATGCTGTTTATTAACTGTATCTAGGGAGGTAAAAGGTTCTTCTAACAACAACAACCTTCTTTTACCTAATAGGGCCCTTAATAATAAAATATCTTGTCTTACTATTGATGATAGTTTTTTACCTGTTGGATCTAACTCAGTATCATAACCTTTAGGTAATGATTCTACATAATTAGAGAGCCCACATTTTTTTACTAAACTAGTTACTTCCTCATAGGCAATTTGCTTATTACCCATCGTAATATTTTCCCAAATAGTTCCATTAAAAATATCTTGCTGACTCAATAAAATGCCTGTTTGAGAACGAATTGAATCTATAGAATAATTCCCAATCGGTATATTATCAATTAATACGGATCCAGTATAATTTTTAAATGCCCCTGTCATAAGCCTCAATACAGTTGATTTCCCCGAGCCTGAAGCACCCATGATACAAACTTTTTGACCTGCTTCAATACTAAAATTTATGTTATTTAATATTTTTTCTGTGTTAGAATAACTAAAACAAATTTCTTTGAAATTGATAGCTACTCCTTTTTGAACATCAGGTAATTTGATGGTTCCGTCTGTTTCAATTTCACTACTAGCAATTTTATCTAGCTTCTCTACAGAAGTAAGTACATCATACACTTTGTCTAAATTTCCAATAAGTTTTTCAACAGAAGCAATTACAGAAAGGATAACAATATCAGCTGCTATGAATTGTCCAATATTAATTTGTTGATCTACTAATAATATAGAGCCTACTATCAACATCGCCGCAGTGATTAATAATTTAAATCCAATCAAACTCCAATATTGGGTGAGCAATACTTTGAAGTAATTGGTTCTAGCAAATAAATATTTCTGAACAATGCCGTCTGTTTTTTCTATATTTAAAGAAGTACCTCTTGAATATTTAAATGTTTTAATAACCCTCGCCATTTCCTCTAGCCATGCAGCTGTGGCAAATTTTTGATTACTTGCTTCAATACTTGCTTCAAACCCTGCAGGTAAAGTATACCTTAGAATGATGTATAATATTAATAACAACACTGTACCAAATGCAATGAATATTGGATGATAAAAACTAAGTAAAATAACCCCAAATAGAATTTGAATAATTGCTGCAGGAATATCCAATAATAATTTTTCTAAGCCTTTTTGAAGGGTAGAAGTATCAAAAAATCGGTTCACTAATTCAGGTAAATAATAATTATCCAATTTCTCAATATCCATTTTAGGGAGTCGATCGGCATATTCCAATGCATATCTAACAAATATCTTCTGTTGAATTTTTTCTGTTACTTGTTGTTGCCTTACTTGAAGTAATCCATTGATGAATAAGGCAATTAAAACAAGCCCGATTAGTATAACGATAGAAGTAGAAAAGGTACCCGCCAATACAAAACCAATGATCGCCTGAATGCCCAAAGGTGTTGCTAGTTGAACTAACCCTGCCAATATCGCAAACACATAAATCGTTGAAACATCTTTTTTATCGAGTTTAAGGATAGAAAATATTTTTTTTGCTGCTCCTCCGGGAGATACGTTGCTATGTTTGGCCATAATTGGTTAAGTTCTGTATAACTTTAAAAATCAGTGTTGTCTATTTTATCAATTTTCGTGCCTGATTTTTAATTATTTTTTAATATTCGTAAAATTACAACCCATTTTACATGAATTTGAATATTTT
Organism: Sphingobacteriia bacterium; assembly: GCA_031422175.1. Taxonomy (GTDB): domain Bacteria; phylum Bacteroidota; class Bacteroidia; order Chitinophagales; family Chitinophagaceae; genus Sediminibacterium. Next base: position 18,997 of record JANOQC010000030.1, read on the forward strand.
ACTCAGTAATATCACCAATCCGATATTTTTATTCTTCAATTTGGAGATTTTGCCACTATTGTAAAAATTGATTAGTGAAAAAGTGATATGCAACTCTCGGCACCAAAAGCTGATCAGGATTGTATATTCCAATGGTGCTGGGGTTGACATTTCCATTAAATATCACTATTGGAATGCCCCTTTATTGGACTATAATTCAATATTTTCCTAGTGTAAGTAATTAAAGAGATGAGTACTTACAAATCGTCAAACTCATAAAGTGGATCTATATGGGTGCCTGCGAGTAATTCAAAAACCGGCTTGGCAATTCCATCGTGCAAATCATATACCCATCCGTGTAAATGAGGAAGCTGGTGCTGTTTCCAAGCTTTTTGAACAATAGATGTTTTGGCTAAATTCATTACCTGCTCCACTACATTTAACTCGATCATTTTATTCAATTTTACATCTTCATCTGTAATAGAATCGATTTCTTCTCTGTGAAAACGATGAACATCTTTAATATTGCGTAACCATTTATTGATAATACCAAAATTATGATTGGTCAAAGCTGCTTTAACCCCTCCACATCCATAATGACCACAAACAATAATATGTTTCACTTTTAAGTATTCCACTGCATATTGTAGAACACTTAACAAATTCAAATCGGTATTTACCACCATATTGGCAATATTCCGATGAACAAATATTTCACCTGGCTGAGTACCTGTAATTTCATTAGCGGGCACCCTACTGTCGCTGCAGCCAATCCACAAAAATTCTGGGGTTTGAATATGCAATAGTCTTTCAAAATATTCAGGGTCGTCCGAGATTTTTTCCTTCGCCCAAGCTTTATTCTCTAATAATAATTTTTCATATGAATTCATGTATTCAAAGTTTTAGGATTATTAAACAATAGATGCATTGGTTTATGCAAACTTTTTTTTATTTCAACTTTTATATTTCTTGTATGCGCAATAAGTAAAAAACTATTTACTTCATCAATAATATCTTTATCAATAAAATCTGCTCTTGTTGCATCAATAATTACAAATGAATTATCAGGAACTTGATTCAGGTTTCTTTTAATAATTGGTTTATTTAAAAATGAAACATCTTTTCGTAAGCGAATTAAATAATTGTGATCGTTGTTTACAACCAATATTGCAGAACGAAAATTACTGCGCATTAAAAAGAATAATGCTACCAATATTCCAATGATAATTCCAATTAACAAATCAGTTAATAATATAGCCATAATAGTTGTAACAAACGGTACAAATTGGTCCCATCCTTTGTTATAAAATTCTTTAAAAAGTGAAATTTTTACTAACTTATACCCAGTAAAAATTAATACTGCAGCTAAAGCACATAAAGGAATTTTATTAAGAATAGAAGGTATTAAAACAACGCACAACATCAATAATATTCCGTGGAAAATAGCCGATAATTTTGTTTTCCCTCCAGCATTAACATTTGCAGCACTTCTAACAACTACGGATGTTACAGGGATTCCGCCAATTAATCCAGAAAGTATATTCCCTGCACCTTGTGCCTTTAATTCTCTATTGGTAGGTGTAATTCTTTTAAATGGATCTAATTTATCTACAGCTTCAATGCCTAATAAAGTTTCTAAACTTGCAACTATAGCAATCGTTAATGCAGATGTCCATACCATTGGATTATTTAAGAATTTAATATCAGGAAATTGAAAAAAAGAGAAAAAAACTTTCGCATTTTGAGCAATAGGAAGTGAAACCAATTGTTTAGATTCCAACGCATACCCAACATAATTTTGCTTTAATAATTCATTTATAGCAACTGAAAAAACAACCACCACTAATGGGCCCGGAATTAATGCAACCATTTTATTTTTTTGAACAAACTTACTCGCCCATAGTACCATTATCAATATTGAAAAAAAACCTATAATTGCGGCAGCAGGTGTAATAAATTCAATAGCATTAAACATTTCACTAAACGTATTATAATGATCATTCTGCATAAAAGTTTCATCGCCTTCAAAGTCGGTATCATAGCCAACTAAATGTGGCAACTGTTTTAGAATTAATATTATACCAATTGCCGCCAACATTCCTTTAATTACTGAGTTTGGAACATAGTCTCCAATTACTCCAGCTTTAATAAAACCAAGTATCACTTGAAAAAATCCTGCTAAAACAACAGCTAATAAAAAAGCTTCATAAACCTGTAATTTAATAATTGCTGTGGCTACAATTACAGTTAAGCCAGCAGCTGGTCCAGTTACGCTTAAATGAGACCCGCTTAAAAAGCCGACCACAATACCACCAACAATACCAGCAATAATTCCTGAAAATAATGGTGCACCAGAACCCAAAGCAATGCCCAAACATAGGGGCAACGCAACTAATAATACTACTATAGAAGCAGATAAGTCTGACCCAATATGCTGAAAGTGTTTCTTCATAATTAATAAATTAAATATTCAAACCTCCACAAGTACTTAATACTTGACCTGTAATATAAGAACTTAAATCGCTTGCTAAGAATAAGGTTGTATTGGCAATTTCTTCTGCTTTGCCAAATCTACCCAAAGGAATTTTTTGTAAAAAAGCAGTTGCGGCTTCTCCTTCTTTTAAATAATGAGTCATATCGGTTTCAACAAATCCAGGTGCAATGGCATTGCAACGAATATTGCGAGAACCCAATTCGGCAGCTATAGATTTTGTGAACCCAATAATACCCGCTTTACTCGCTGCATAACTGCTTTGTCCTGCATTTCCGCGCATCCCAACAATGGAGCTCATATTAATAATGCTACCTTGTTTTGCTTTCATCATTGGGCGTATCACTTGTTTGGTCATATTAAAAACACTCTTCAAATTAATATCCATAACATCGTCCCACTGGTCTTCGGTCATTCGTAACAATAAATTGTCTTTTGAAATTCCTGCATTATTTACACAAATATCAATTGCACCAAATTCTTTAACGGTATCATTCACCAAAGCTTCGCAATCAACAAAAACAGCTGCATTGCTTTTTACTGCTTTTACTTTTACGCCAAGGGCCTCAATTTGATCAACCAATAAAGCTGCTTTTTCTGCACTACTATCGCTCACGTAAGTAAAAACAATATTGCTTCCCTGTTCAGCTAACTTTAAAGCAATTGCAGCACCTATTCCGCGGGCAGCTCCTGTAACAATGGCTATTTTTCCTTCTAATAATTTCATTTCTATTGAATTTGGTTGATGATTTGTTGCAAATAAAAGAATTTTAAATTAGTATACTTGTATTGATTTCTTACATTAACATTTTTATTTCTTCAATGTATTTTCGCTCATTGCTTAATCTAGGAATTTTATGTTGTCCACCCAGTTTTCCTTTTTGTTTTAACCAAGCATTAAAAACCCCTTTATCTAATGCATGAACTACGGGTAAACCAAGGGCAATATCTTTGTACCGCTTAGCTTCATAATCACTATTCAAAGATTTCAACGAACAGTCTAATTCAAAAGCAAATGCGTTGATGCTGTCTGGTTTTTCATCAAACTCAATTAACCATTCATGAGCACCTTGATTGTGATCTCCAAAATAAATGGGCGCAGCTGTATAATCATTTACCATTAGTCCTGTTTTTGCAGAAGCAATGGCAATCGCTTTATCTGCGTTATCTACAATTACCTCTTCTCCAAATGCATTGATGTATTGTTTTAATCTACCACTTACTTTTATTTTATAGGGATCAAGAGAAATAAATTGAATGGTATCCCCTACTAAATATCTCCACAACCCACCATTGGTGCTTATTACCAATGCATAGTTTTCTCCAATAACCACTTTATTTAAGCCAATCGTTTGTGGATTTGATTTTCCATATTCGGCAATTGGCATGAACTCATAAAAAATTCCATTCTCCAAAAACAACAACATGCCCTCTTCATTAGGATTATCCTGCGCTGCAAAAAATCCTTCGCTGGCATTGTACATTTCCAAATAGGTACACCCTTCTCCAATATATTTTTTAAACTGATCTTTATAAGGAGTAAACGAAACACCGCCATGTATATACAATTCTAAATTGGGCCATACTTCTTTTAAATTATTCTTACCCGTAATTTCTAAAATTCTTTTTATCAAAATCAACGTCCAAGTAGGTACACCAGCAATAGAAGTAACATCTTCTTCAATGGTACTCTGTGCCAATTGTTCAATTTTATGTTCCCACTCATCCATTAAAGCAATGGAGAGTTCCGGCGTTCTGACCCAATTGGCCCACATGGGTGTGTTCTGCAAAAGCACGGCACTTAAATCGCCATATTGCATGTTTTCATTTACTTGACTAATTTGATGACTCCCACCAATAACCAACGCTTTTCCTGTAAGCAAATCACTTTCTGTGCGGCTATTATAATATAATGTAAGTACATCTTTTGCGCTTTGAAAATGTCCATCCTCTAAACTTTCTTCAGTTATAGGAATGAATTTGCTTTTATCACTGGTAGTTCCGCTGCTTTTAGCAAACCAACTTACAGGGGTGTTCCACAAAACATTTTCTTCGCCCTGCATAATCCGCTCTATATAAGGCTTTAAGTCTTCATACTCATGAATAGGAACGGCATCTTTAAATTTTCGGATACTGAATAGATCGTTAAACCCATACTTTCTGCCAAATTCTGTATTCTGTCCATGGGTTACCAGATCTTGTAATACTTCTCTTTGAACGGTGATAGGGTTGGTTAACCATTGTTCAATACGCCAATATCGTAGGCGGGCTAATCTTGATATAGAAGAACTAAGCAATTTCATATTGGGGTATGGCAAAATACACATTCCCAAGCATATAATCAATAAGCATCCATAGAAGATGTTGAACTATCTCTGGCCATATCAATAATCCAATCTTTTCGTTTTAATTCGAAATTGGTACCTAAATACAAACTTCTAACTTGTTCGTCGTCTGCCAGTTGCTCGGCAGTTCCATGTTTAAATATCTTTCCTTCAATCAATAAATAAGCCCTATCACATATAGAAAGGGTTTCGTTTACATTATGGTCGGTAATAAGAATACCAATATTTTTATGTTTTAATCGAGCTACTACAGTTTGAATATCTTCTACAGCAATAGGGTCTACTCCTGCAAATGGTTCGTCTAGTAAAATAAATTTAGGGTCCACTGCTAAGGCGCGTGCAATCTCCGTTCGACGGCGTTCGCCTCCACTTAAACTATCTCCATTATTGCCCCTCACATGGTGTAAATTGAACTCATCTAATAGTGATTCTAGTTTAGTTTGACGCTCTCCTTTGGTGAGTTTGGTCATTTCTAGAACAGCCATTACATTGTCTTCCACACTGAGTTTACGAAACACGCTGGCTTCCTGCGGCAAATAGCCAATACCCATTTGTGCTCTTTTATACATAGGAAGCTTGGTAATATCTTGATCATTTAAATACACCGATCCTTTATCTGGTTTAATTAGACCAACAACCATATAAAAACAAGTGGTTTTACCTGCTCCATTTGGTCCCAATAAACCCACAATTTCTCCTTGTTGAACAGATACAGAAACATTGTTCACTACTGTTCGGCCTTTATAGCTTTTAACGAGGTCTTTGGTATGTATGGTGAGGTTCACAATTAATCCTTTTATCAAAAATAACGTTTATTGTATAAGCCTAATGGACCAATTTATACTTTAACAGTTGGTTTTTGAAACAATGATGGGTTGTATATTGCAGTCCATTTAACTATTTGAGCAAGCATGAAAGTTACCGAACACATTAACCAGGCCAAAGACACGTTGATTTCATTTGAAGTTTTGCCCCCTTTAAAAGGAAAAACCATTCAAAATGTGTACGATCATTTAGATCCATTGATGGAATTTAAACCATCTTGGATAAATGTTACTTATCATAGAAGCGAAACAGCCTTTAAGAAAAAAACAGATGGCACTTTTGAAAAAGTTGAAGTGCGTAAACGCCCTGGTACAGTAGGTATTTGTGCGGCTATTATGAACCACTATCAGATTGATACGGTGCCTCATTTTATTTGTGGTGGTTTCAATAAAAGAGAAAGTGAAGATGCCCTAATTGATTTGAATTTTTTAGGGATAGATAATGTTTTGGTGTTGCGTGGCGATGCTGCTAAGAACGAAGCTAGCTTTGAGCCAGAAACAGATGGACATAAATATGCTATTGATTTACAAAAACAAGTGGTGAGTTTAAATCATGGATTGTATTTAGATGAAGATATTCAAAATGGAGGAAAAACTAATTTCTGTATTGGCACAGCAGGTTACCCCGAAAAACATTTTGAAGCACCCAATTTAGAAATTGATTTAGGCAGATTGAAAGCTAAGGTGGATGCGGGTGCTGATTATATTATGACGCAAATGTTTTTCGATAATCAAAAGTTTTTTGAATATGTAAAAGCTTGCCGAGATATGGGTATTACTGTACCAATTATTCCTGGGCTCAAACCAATTACCAATAAAAAACAGTTATCGGTATTGCCGAGAATTTTCCACGTTGATATTCCTACTGATTTGTCTAATGCCATTATGAAATGCAAAACCGATCAGGAATGTGAGCAAGTAGGTGCCGAATGGTTGATCCAGCAAAGTAAAGAGCTGAAAGCCTTTGGTGTACCAGTTTTACACTACTATACTTTAGGAAAACCCAAAGTAATTTGGAATGTGGTGAATGCGATTGTTTAGCAATAAGGATGGCAAAAAGTTTATCCTCAATCCAATGCCTTCTTAACCTAATTTTTAATTACTACTGATTATTATTATTTATCAGATTTACCACCACTTTTACCATCATATCCTTTTCATCTGGTTTACTTTCAGCAATCATTAAAGTAAGTGCAACGAGAGCGTTGTCTGCAATCTTTCGGCTGCCGTCTTTTTTGTATAAAATCCCGTTCTTTTCAAGAAACCACACAAACAGAAATGCACCAATCCGTTTATTGCCATCGGAAAAAGAATGATTTTTAATAACGAAATATAACAGATTGGCAGCTTTTTCTTCAATACTTGGATATACAAAATCGCCATTGAAAGTCTGGTAAATAGTGGCCAGAGAGCTTTGAAATGATTCGTCTTTTTCATTACCAAATAACCTGCTCCCTCCAAATTTATCTCTTAACCCGTCAATCACTTTCATAGCTTCCAAATAGTTGATCTGGAACAATTCTTGCTGTGTAATGGCATCAATTTCTAATACCTGGTGATCATACTGGTCGAGTACATCTAGAGCATAGGTATAATCGGTAAGTATTTTTAGTAATCCAGTGGCTTCATCGGAATTAAGTGGTTGTGTTTCTATCACATTTGCCAGCAGCTTTACCGCTTGTTTCAGACTTTCCAACTGCACTGCATGTTCTTTTAAGCGGTTTTCATTGATGGAATATCCTTTGATTAGGTATTCTTTCAGCAGTTTATTAGCCCAAATGCGAAATTGTGTACCCCTAATAGAATTAACTCGATATCCTACCGATAATATGGCGTCAAGATTATATAATTCAATTTCCCGATTCACCTTTCTTTTGCCTTCTTTTTGAACTGTTGCATTTTTTGCAACAGTTGCCTTTTCATCTAATTCGCCATCGGCATAAATGTTTTTGAAGTGCCTGGAAATTACAGACTTATCCCTTTCGAAAAGAGTAGCTATCTCATTTAAGGATAACCAGAGTGTTTCATTTTCCAGTTTAACATCAACTGAGGTTTGTCCGTCAGGTGCCTGGTATATAATGATTTCTCCTTTTTGCATATAATTAGCTTTAATGATAGCGTTACAATAAGACATGTGTGATTTTTCACAAGTTGCAGTGCAAAAATAGAGGCTAATTTTTCACTTTATTTAAACTATTTTTTCATAGAATTTACGTCTTAAAGAAGGTTTATTGGTTTAGAGAGAAGTATGTCTGTGGGAATATTCAACTCCATATGAAAGAGTTTAACATGTTCCATTGTTATTAACAGCAATCGAATCTGATTTGGGTATCGAGTAGTTCACATCTTCATACTGTTTAATCAATAAAAGTGCAACTTCTACTTTGTTGCCAGTTGGAGTAATGGGTTTTACTTTTTATCGAACATGGAATCAACCCAATCCAGATAGGCATCATATTGTTTCTTCGTCTTTATTAATTTGAGTTCCATAGTTATTTATTTTTGTATTGAATATTTTTAATAATATTCCAATAAAGTGCTTCTTGTAAAAAAGTTAATCACTAGGCAATTATAATAATAGTTTTCTATTAGGAAATATTAAAACTTGAAGTCGCATTTTGCGACTTCAAGTTGGGGTGGGAGAATAAAGTTTTCAAAGGTTTTCACAAAAATGAGTGAATTCTCACCACCAAAACCCCGCACTAAAATTGGCTTTAAAAATTATGATTAAGCTTCTTAGTCATTAAGTTGCTATTGTTTGGCTTCCATTATTTTATCGAACTGCTCTAATGACAATTGTTTACCTATAATTCGCTTCTCTTTATCTAAAAGATATACTGTGGGTGTTTTAGAAATATCATAGAGCTGTCTATAATTGGGAACTCCTGCTTTTTCTTCGGCTTTCTTGGCTTCTTTTGTTTGAAAAACATGCACCCAATTTTTAGAAAGATTTTTTTCTGCTATAAATTTTTTCCAAGCGGGTACTTCATTGTCATAAATATTTACGGAGTATATAGCAACACCTTTTGCTTTCCACTTTGCCAAATACATGGAATCTAAACGGGGTATTTCATCTTTACAATGTCCACAATTGGGGTCCCAAAATGCAACCAAAGTAAATGGCGCAACAACTGAATACAAAGAAATATTTTTGCCCGTTGTATCGGTTAAATTTAAAGCTGGTGCAGCTAACCCAAGTTGATTGGCCATTAAGCTGTAAGCCCTTTCTGTAATGGTTTTGCGAGAAGCAGCATTTAAAATAGTAGTATCGCCTTTGGCATAAAAATTTTCGAAAATGTATACAAAAACTTTATCTTGCCCCATGAATTCGGGGTTGATATATTTATTGGTAAACTTAGTAAGTAAAAAAGGATAAATTTCTTTTCCTGTTCTTGCAGACAACAACATGTATTTTACTTCAGCAATAATCGAGTCGGGTTCTGGTGAAACATAATATTTAAAATAATCATCCAGCTTGGGCTCAAAAAATGGCGTGCGCAATAACCGATCATCGTTAAAGATTACATCATCCCAATAATGATCTTTTACAAATCGATAAGGATACAATGAATCGGGCTTTCCTTTAACCATTGGTATTGCAGGTGCAGTAGGTCTTTTCATGGTATTGAACAACATGGTCAATAAAGAGTTGGGATATTTTTTTACAATATTATTTCTATACCTATCCACCTCACTGTCTAATTGTAGAATGGTATTGCGCAATCGCAATGAATCTGAAGGATTATTCAATTTAGCCCTGTACTCCGATTCTAACTGTTGTCTTTCTTTTCCCTTTTCGGTTGAATATTGAGAATACTGCTTAAAAATATCATTGTCTAAAGAACCAGTAATGATGAATTTCTCTTTTTGAGCAGTATCTGCACTAATGCTAAACTGTTGCCCTTCATCCATCAATAATTCAAATTGAATGGTATAATTGGGAGATACTACAAAATAGATTCCTCCAGTTAGCTTTTTATCTCCCTTAAAAATCCCAACACTTTTATCGTTCAACTTACATGAATCTACCAAAGTCATGCTTTTGCCAAAATGACTACCCAAATAAACGGTACAGTTTTTTAGAGGGGTTAAAGTAATTGGAATCAAATGACCCTTACCAGTAGCGGGTTTGGAAGTGGTTGTTGCAGATTTGGAACCGGGAGCAGCCGATTTAACAGCTGGGGCAGTTGGTTTTTGGGCCGATACAAACACAGTAAATAACAAAAAACAGCATTGGATCAATAAAAAACGCATAGACTTAAATTGAGGATAAAAATAAGTAAATATTCGGGCTTACCTTTGCATCAGTGAGAAAGCAACGAAAAACAGTAGTATTAGAAAAAATTTTAGTACAAGACTATGCAGCCGAAGGAAAATCTTTGGCAAGGGTAGATGGCAAAGTGGTATTCATAGAAGGTGCGGTACCGGGAGACATTGTAGATGTTCAATTGTCTAAAAACAAATCAGACTGGGCCGAAGGGCATACCATACATATTCATGAACTATCCGCCGATAGAGTCACCCCTTTTTGTGAACATTTTGGTGTTTGCGGAGGTTGCCAATGGCAAATGTTACCTTACGAAAAGCAATTATTCTACAAACAAAAGCAGGTAACAGATAATCTTACACGTATAGCTAAAGTGGCACTTCCTCCTATTGCCCCGATCATTGGGGCCGATTTTACCAAACAGTATCGCAATAAGATGGAATATACTTTTGCAACTAGAAAATACATTCCAACAGAAGAATTTAGAAAAATGAAGGCTGCAGGTGCTTCTTTCGAAAACCAACCAGGAGCAGCAGGTTTTCATGTTCGTGGATTTTTTGATAAAGTAGTAGAAATTGATACCTGCTTTTTACAAGCAGAACCAACCAACTTTATCCGTAAAAGAGTTGCAGCATTTATGATTGAGCGAGGCCTACCCTTTTACGATATTAAAAAACACGATGGGTGGATTAGAAATTTATTGATTCGCAATAGCACTATTGGAGAGTTAATGGTGAATGTGGTAATTGCCCATGAGGATGAAAAAAATCGAATTGATTTACTCGATTTATTATTGAGAGAATTTCCGCAGATAACCACGCTTTTATATACCATCAATAGTAAGAAAAACGATAGTCTTCAAGACCAAAACCCCATTACTTATTTTGGCAAGGGTTATATAATAGAGAAGCTAGAAGAACTTCAATTTAAAATCAGCCCAAAATCATTTTTCCAAACCAATACCAAACAGGCCGAAAAATTGTATGCTGTGACGCGCGCATTTGCAGAACTAAACGGAAGCCAACTTGTTTATGATTTATATTGTGGTACTGGAAGCATTGGTTTATTTGTAAGTAAATATGCAAAAAAATTAATTGGGGTAGAAATGGTAGCAGATGCCATTGATGATGCAAAAGAAAATGCAGCCATCAATAAAGTTGGGCATGCCGAATTTTTTGCAGGAGATGTAATTGATATTTGTAATGATGCTTTTTTTGAAAAACATGGATTGGCAGATGTAGTAATTACCGACCCTCCAAGAGCCGGAATGCATGAAAAATTGATCAAAAAATTACTAGAAATAGCAGCTCCTATAGTTGTTTATGTAAGCTGCAATCCAGCAACACAGGCAAGAGACCTTGGATTATTAAGCGAAAAATACCAAGTAACAAAAATTCAACCAGTAGATATGTTTCCGCATACTTTACATATTGAAAATGTAGTACAACTGAAATTAATACAATAAGATGACCCAATTCAGCCCAAGTAGATTTGAAATTTTACCTGCAGTAGTCAAAAATTTATTGATTATAAACGGACTATTTTTCTTGGCCCAAAATAGTTTATCGGGGCCAAATGGTTTTTTTGATTTTGAAGCAATTTTTGCATTGCATGGATGGCAGAGTCAATTGTTCAGGCCTTGGCAATTGGTTACCCATATGTTTTTACATGGCGATTTTGGGCATATTTTGGGAAATATGTTTGCCCTATGGATGTTTGGATCAATACTGGAAAATCTCTGGGGGCCAAAACGTTTTCTTACATTTTATTTGATCTGTGGATTGGGTGCTGCACTTATTCATCTGTTGTTTTTGAGTTATGAATTTATTCCTTTAACCAATAGTTTTGAAGCAGTTGCTCGTATGCAAGACGCAGGTGGTGCTTCTTTTAATAATGCCATGATTCGATTTATAGACAAATACAATATTCTATTCGAAAATAATCAAGCAGTAATTGATAATTTAAAAATGAATCCGGCTGATACTGTTTCAAGTGCGCAAATGTTTGAATTATTACAAAGCTATTACCAACGAAATATCAATACAGCTACTATTGGAGCCAGCGGTGCAGTTTTTGGGGTATTGGCTGCATTTGTTTACTTGTTTCCTAATACGTATATCTATGTGTATTTTTTAATCCCGGTAAAAGCCAAATGGATAGGTCTTTTATACTTTGCATATGAATTAATTTTTGCTGTTAGAAATACAGCAGGAGACAATGTAGCCCGTTGGGCTCATGTAGGAGGAGCTATTGTAGGTTTAATCATTGTACTTACTTGGAACAAAACCAAGAAAAAAACGTTGTATTAGTATGTCAACAGAATCTTACAAATCAACAAAAAGGATATTATTGGGTCAAGACAATAATGCATTGGTACTATTGTTTGCCATTAATGCCCTAATTTTTGTATTGATTAATTTTGTTAAGATTGTTTATTATCTATCAGATATTCCTATTGAATTCTTTTATAAGCAAATACTAGATTGGTTTACAATGCCTGCCATTCCAGTTTCTTTATTGTCTAAACCATGGACTGTTCTCACCCATATGTTCACCCATTATAGCATTTGGCACTTATTGTCTACCTGTGCTTGGTTATGGGCATTTGGATATGTATTACAAGATCTAGCAGGAAATAATAAATTAATCCCTATTTATTTATATGGTGGCGTGGCCGGTGCATTTGTATTTATATTAATGAATAATTTATTTCCAGCAATGGAAAGAAATATTGCCACAACAGCTCCATTATTGGGAGGAGGTGCCGCAGTAATGGCTATTGCTGTAGCTACAACTACATTGGCACCCGACTATAGAATCTTTCCATTAATCAATGGAGGTATTCCGTTATGGGTACTTACTTTGATATTCGTTGCCATTGATTTTGCTTCTCTAGCAAGTGGTAATGGTGGAATTGCTGCTGCTCATTTAGCAGGAGGGACTATTGGCTTTTTCTTTGTAAAGGCATTACAAAAAGGATCTGACTGGGGTGCTTGGATGGTTCAATTGATGCATTGGCTAGATGATTTATTTAGCCCCGAGAAAAAGCATCAACAAAAAAAGCATGCTGAAAAACATTTCTATAGAAATAATAGAAAACCTTACGAAAAAATTGCCCATATTACCCAACAGCGATTAGATGAGATTTTAGATAAGATTAACCTACATGGTTATTCTTTCTTAACTGATGAAGAAAAAACCTTTCTTCAAAGAGCCAGTAATGAGGAGGAATAAAATCATTTCCCCATTTTAGTTTTGAATCCATTTCCAAACTGATTTTTTGGTATTTTTAACTATGGCTAAGGGATGGTTAAGAAGAACTACAAAAACAATTATTATTTCAATCAATATTGTATTGGGGGTTATTTTTTTGATTGCTGCATTATCGCCTTATATCAATCCGAATAGCTTTTGGTTACATGGATTTTTTTCGCTGATTACGCCATACTGTATTTTGGCATTGATTTTATTTATTTTGTTTTGGCTAATTAGTAGGCCTAAATGGTCTTTGATTTCTTTAATTACACTTGGCATTGGATGGAAACAAATTCCTGTTGTATTTGCTTGGAGCGGAGATTCGGGTTTTAGTAAAAGAAAACCGGAGAACAGTTTTAGAATGGTTGATTGGAATGTTCAAAGTTTCAATGGCCTAAATAATAATATAGAAGCTAAAAAAAGAGTTAGAGTAGAAGTAGCAGCGTCTATTCTAAAAAATCTTCCAGATATTATTTGCTTACAAGAATTTAATACTGCTCATTCCGAGAACAACATTGATTTATTTAAACAATCACATCCATATTATTTTTTCTCTAAAGATTATGTGGGCAATTCGGGAGATTATCAATCGGGTTGTATTATTTTTTCGAAATACCCTGTAATTGATACAGGAAAAATAAAGTTTCCTCAAGCAGAAAGTTTAATTTATGTAGATATTGTAAAAGGCCCAGATACCCTTAGAATTTTTACAACCCACTTACAATCTTTTAAATTTAAGAAAGGCGATTATGATGATATGGAGAAAATAAAAGGATCGAAAAACGAAGCATTTGCTGCTACAAAAAGTTTAATGCGCAAAATGAAAAGGGCTTACCAAAAAAGAGGCCTCCAAGCAGATATGGTGCAAAAAGCAGTTGCAGAGAGCCCTTATCCAACTGTTATTACTGGTGATTTTAATGACGTTCCAAATTCTTATACCTATTTTAACATCCGTGGAGAAATGCAAGATGCTTTTTTAAAAAAAGATTTTGGGATTGGAAGAACCTTTATTTCATTGGCTCCCACACTAAGAATAGATTATATTTTTGCAGGCAATCAATTTGAAATAAGGCAGTTTGATATGGTAGATGAAGCATTAAGTGATCATATTATGTTGCTTGCTGATATTCGTTTAAAAAAATAAAATACTTTCGCATTCATGTCACTTAAAATATATAATTCGCTTACAAGGCAAAGAGAAGTTTTTCAGCCCATCAATTCACCTTATGTAGGCATGTATGTTTGCGGACCTACAGTGAGCGGAGAGAGTCATTTAGGGCATGCACGTCCATTCATTACTTTCGACGTATTGTATAGGTACCTCATGCATTTAGGGTACAAAGTTAGGTATGTTAGAAATATTACTGATGCCGGACATTTTGAAGAAGAAGGTAGAGAAGCAGAAGACAAAATCAGTACAAAAGCAATTCTAGAGAAATTAGAACCGATGGAATTGGTACAGAAATACACCAATCTCTACCATTGGGCAATGAATCAGTTTAATAATTTACCACCAAGCATTGAACCTACTGCTACAGGTCATATTGTTGAGCAAATTGAAATGATTAAAAAAATCATTACCGATGGATATGCATATGAAGCCAATGGGTCAGTTTATTTTAATGTAGAAAAATACAATATCGATTTTTCTGCAAAAGGTCAGCCATACGGCATATTAAGTGGAAGAATTGTTGAAGATCAAATAGAAAGCACACGTGAACTAGATAATCAAGAAGAGAAACAAAATAAAAATGATTTTGCCCTTTGGAAAAAAGCACCAGCCGAACATATCATGCGATGGCAAAGCCCATGGGGAGCGGGTTTCCCAGGATGGCATATTGAATGTTCTGCAATGAGCACAAAGTATTTAGGAGAAGAGTTTGATATACATGGAGGTGGAATGGATTTACAATTTCCCCACCATGAATGTGAAATTGCGCAAAGCACTGTTTGCAATCATAAAATGCCTGCTCGTTATTGGTTACACAATAATATGATTACCATTAATGGTAGAAAAATGGGTAAGAGCTATAATAACGTTATTAAACTCAGCGAACTATTTACTGGAACACATCCTATTTTAGAACAAGCTTATGCACCTTCTACGGTTCGATTCTTTATTCTTCAATCTCAATACAGAAGCACACTCGATTTTGGTAATGATGCTTTAAAGGCAAGCGAAAAAGCATTGCGAAGATTAATGGATGCTTTTGAATGGTTGATGCAACAACATGATTTAGGTTCCGAAAGTGCTGCGATTGACACAGAACTCAATGAAAAAGTAATCAAACTCATTCAGGAATTTGATGAATTTATGAATGACGATTTAAATACTGCCAAAGTAATTGCCAGTATGTTTGAGTTGGTTCCAGTAATTAATTCAATTAAAGACAAACATATTGCTGCGAATGCTTTAAGCATTTCAACCGTTGCATTATTGAAAAAGCAAATGAATGCTTTTATTGTAGATATTTTTGGTTTGCAAAATAGCAAAGCCGATAACAACAATAAATTGGAAGGCGTAATTCAATTGTTGATCAATATTCGTAAAGAAGCCAAATGCAGAAAAGATTTTGTTACATCAGATAAAATCAGAAATGAACTAGCTAGTCTAGGTGTTCAATTAAAAGATGAAAAAGATGGTGAAATGAGTTATAGCATTGCATAACTACATATCATTTGCTTCACTTTTTTTCTTTTGCATATAATAGGTAAATATTTCAACAGATCCAGTTGCCACAAGTGAACTTATTGCTGCTAAAAATATACTATATCCACCTTGATTATCTATTAAAATAAAGCCTGTTAACATTGATGCATAACACATCAGAAAGAATACAATAAAATATACTATTCTTCTACGGAGACTTTTTTCCATACTAATAAAAGTTAAAATTTTAATGAAACTGGCAGTTTTCTTTTTGTTTATTGTAAACTTTCTATTAACTAAATTAGGAATAAATTTCATTTTAACGTAATGCAATAGCAAGAGCAGCTGTAGTTGAAGCTTGAACAGCACCAATAATCGTTTGGCCGGCTAGCATTGCATTGGAAATTGGATTATATGGCCCTCCAGAAACAAAGTAAGGTAATGCACCCCTACAAAATCCGTAAAAAGCCCCCATTGCATCTGCACAAGCAACAGTTCCAATATTTTTTCCAGTTCCACCATTTTTAATTATGTGTTTGGTATTTTTTTCGCTACTATTTGACTTAATCTGCATAAAATCTGTATTAGAATTATTTATTACTTGATCAAAGTAACCAAGTCCTCCATTACTTGTAGAAGACCAAAGTTCTGATGAGTGTATAGCAACTTCTATAGCAACTAATGCAGCTGTTTGTTCTGTTCCGTTAAGTTCATTATAGGCTCTTGTTTTTAATAATATCAATTGCTGTTTTAAAATATTATGGTTAATTGTACCTCCTACTTTTGAAATCATTTGTTCAATAATATCTTTTAAAACAGGGTCGCTAATAGCATTCGCCATATTATTTATAGTTTGTTCGATATTTTCTGGAGAATAATACTGCGAATAATATTGGTATTCAGCATGTGTAGCGGGCTGTAAACTATATTCTTGGAAAACTGTATTCATTAATTGGAATAATTCATCACGATCAACATTGTTTTTTCCAACTGTCATATTGTCGGTTGCATGGTTCTGAATCTTCGAAGTTGAAGTAAAAGTAGGTATGAAATTTCCTCTAATAAGAATTTCTTTACATAATAAATTATGTTGTAATCCTATTTTTTCAATTTGCTCTTTACTAAAAGAAACAATATTTTTTTCCTTAGATTCTATTTTTTCTTTTTGACATGCAGTTATAAGAAAAATGGTAAAACATAAAATGATTTTTTTCATACTTTTTTTTACAATACTAAGCACTTACATTTTTACAAAAAAGGGGTGTTTACCCCTTTTTTGTAAAAAAAATACATACACTTATATTTATTTCAATATTTAAATGCTTTTTTATAAATATTATTGAGACACGATTAATTATTCACCAGGCCTATAAATCTTTTCTTTATTTTTTAATACATCTTCTTTATAGAAAAATATTTCTTTGAAACTTCCATTGATAAAACCTGGTGCCTGATCGTTGAAATGATTGGATGCAGGATTATTACTCTGCCCTCCTGTAACAATACTCTTAGCTTTTAAGCGAGGTCCAAATTCAACAGCTGCTATAAAACTATTGCCAGAAAAACCATACCTACCCTTGGTTCCATTAAAACTTCTACTTTCAAAAGCAGGCAGAGAACCGAATCTAGAAGAAGTTAATGATACAGCCAAGCTTCTCTTAGTATCGTTATACTCTTCATCAAAATGACCAGTTAATCTTTGGTAACGATTGATCGTACCCCAGGGCACTTCCCAAAAACCATAAATTTTAATGAGGTTATCTATAACACTGCTCAATAATTGTAATTGTTGTTTGCTATCGGAAGCAGTTACTTTATTTAACCTTCCAATAATTTCTGTTCCTTCTTCTCTAGTTGCAGCAGGTGGTAAAAGCGTATTCATTCTACCCGCCCAATCAACTCCTATTGTAGTAGCAATAGATGTTGTATCTGAAATTTTATTCCATGCTTTTAATATTTCTATTGGCTTTTTTAATTTTACTTTATTGGAATCAGTTCCCTCCAATAAATCATAGGCCTTGAATAAAGATGGCAATAAAATATCAAAAGCGGTTAAATAGCGATTATATCCAATTTCAATCAATCCATCCAAACTAATATTTTGTTTGTCTTTTAATAATCTAATAGCATTCAGACCTCTTGCATTTTGACCATCGGGTGCCATGTATTTTGGATACATATATTTGTCTGGGCTACTTTCTCCTGCACTTGTGAAAGGTGTTGCATTGCAATTCTGAATCCAACCTGTTGCTGGATTAATTAAATGCACCGTTTCCGATAATGAATGAATGCCTTTCCACTCAGTGGCAGAAGTAGTTCCATCTACTGGCAATTGCCAATTATAGGAAGTATCTCTCTTTGGAATAAAATTGCCATGCCAATAAGCAATATTGCCTTTGTTGTCTGCATAGACTGTATTATTAGTGGTGTTTGAAAGCCCTTGCATGGCTTTGGTATATTCTTCTAAGTTTTTTGCTTTTGTAGAAACCCATGATTGAACCAATGCTCGCAATGAACGATTGTACTCTTTTAAGCTCAACCACTTTCCATTTCTTTTAGCAACAACTGGACCATGATGCGTATAAAAACCAGTAAATGTTTTAGAAAGCATTTGCCCATCTTTTTTATATTGAATGGTAATGCTTTTTGTTTTTACACCTCGCTGTTTATTTTCGTATTTGTATACCCATCCGCTTTTGGATGTTGAAACTTTTTCTTCATATAAATCAGCCACATCTGAATACCCTGAAGTATGCATCCATCCACAATGTTCATTAAAGCCTTGGTACACAAAAAGCTGGCCCCATGTAGATGCTCCATATACATTCAAACCTTCTTCACTTACCATTTGTGCTTCATTTCTAAAATAAAAAGGTACATGTGGATTGATATAGAGCATGGCATTTTTAGAAGCGCTTCTAGAAGGTGCAATAGCAAAGCCATTTGAGCCTCGGTCTTCTATATCTTTATCAATGGCGATATATGATTTAGTATTTGATGCTGTAGTATTAGCAATTGGATTTTGATAAAATTGTTTGATCTCTTCTACACTAGCGCCACCAGTACTTGTAGCTGATACAGATCCGTCGGTGTACATCAAATGAAACCAAGGCTCAAATTTTTTCAACACCAAAGGCTGAACTTCAGGATGTTTGAATAAATAAAAATTAATTCCATCAGCATGAGCAATCAATAATTTTTTTAACCAACTAGGGCTTTTCAAAAAATCTTTTTTTGCATCATTGCTGTCTGCAATTAGGCGCATTAATAAATCGTTGTACAAAACGCGTTCCCCTTCCATTTCTGCTCGTCGGCCCAACATCTCTAGATAGTTGCGTTCTATTCTTTCAAAATTTTCTTCAGCTTGACTATACATTAAACCAAACACCGCATCAGCATCTGTTTTACCATAAATATGTGGTACGCCGTATATATCTCTGATGATACTAACTTGCTTTATTTGAGCTTCCCATCGGGTAATTTCATTGGCACTAAATGTTTGTGCAGATAAACACAGTGGCAACAGTGCAAAAAATAATATTACTTTCATAAATTATAAATATTAATGAGTTGAGCATTTTTTAATTGTAATTGAGCTTAATATCCCCAACTCTTCATCACCGCTAAATCTTGTTTCACACATTCTAAAGGAGCAATGCCTTGATACGATTCCTGCTCAATGATCAAATGTTTTGTGCCTCCCGATTTTAATCCTTCCGCTACCAATTCTTTTACTACTTGTTCTCCTTTTCCAAGAACAGTGCTTTCCCAAGCAGATCCTTTTGAATTGATTATTTCATCTTTAACATGCAGAGAAACAAATCTTCCTGGATTGTTTTTGATGATAGCCATTGCATCAGCTTTTGTTTCGTACAAATTGCCAAAATCTAATTGTTGTGTAACTAAATTAGGGTCGGTGTTTTTTAAAATAATTTCATATACAGTTTCAGTACCCATCATTTGGGTAAATTCAAAATTATGATTATGGTAACCAAAGCGCATACCTGATTTTTTACAAAGCTCGCCCGATTTATTAAACACTTCCATATAGCGCAACATATCGTCTTTGGTTTTTCTCAAACTTTCGTCCAACCAAGGACTTATTACAAACTCTTGCCCTAGAATTGCAGCATCTTCTACCGTATATTTCCAACTATCGGAAAAGTCTTTTTTAGCAGCATCCCAATGACTTGGGCCCATTACAGTATGGCCACTTGGCATACTTAGTCCGAGGTCTTTTAATATTTTCTTGAATTCTTTTGCTGTAAAACCATAAAATTTTCGATCCACATAATTGGCATGTTCTACATGCTGATAACCTATATCCGCCAAGGCTTTTAAGGTTGCCAATGGATCGGCTTTCATATCTGCTCTTACAGAATACAATTGTATACCTATTAGGTATTTTTTCTTAGCAGCTGCTTGTAAAAAGGCGGGAGACAATGCAGTTGCAGCCGCAGCTACTGCAGTTTTTTGTATAAAAGCTCGGCGACTATTGATCATCGTTTTATTTATTTTAGATGGTATACAAAGTACACCATTTTTAAATGAAAGCCTAACTTGCCATCATGAAAACGGCAACGGTACATGAAATTAAACAAGAATTATTAGCAAGCCCCGATAAATTGCTAGTAGACCTTTGTTTGCGACTCTCCAAATTCAAAAAAGAAAATAAAGAACTGCTTACTTATTTATTGTTTGAGGCACATAATGAAGAAGCATATATCGAGGAGGTAAAAAAAGCCATCAATGAGGCTTTTGCGGAATTAGAACCTGGCACCAGTTTGTATTTTGCAAAAAAAACCATCAGAAAAATTTTGCGGATAGCCAACAAACATATTCGATATACAGGATCTAAACAGGCTGAGGTTGCCATTTTACTTCACTTTGTAACGTCACTCCAATCACACGGAATTGCATTTAAAAAAAGTACGGCGTTAAATAATTTATATCAGCAACAAATAAAAAAAATAAAAACGGCACTTGTAACATTACACGAAGATCTTCAATACGATTATCAAAGAGAGCTGGATGCTTTGTAATTATTTTTCTTCGTCGAAAAATAATTTATAATAATGTTTGCCTGTTCGTTCGTCGTAACCCTTTTCTATCAAGTCTTTGCGGCCATGTATGTAAACATGAAAATTTTTGTCGAGTTTTAAAATGCTTTTAAAAAATCGTTGTTGTTTTTGAACAGCATGTAAGTTGATGTCAAAATTATCTTCAATATTTACTTGTTTGGCCACTTCGTATTGTTGTTTGTATTGGGCAAAACAATCAATTACTTCCGGATGATGCAATACTTCTTTATTGAACTGATTTAGTTCAAATTGATCATGGGTTTTAAAATAATCCATGCTCCGCTGCAACATATCAATCTGATCGGTCTTAGTAGTTTCAAATTGTTCATTCAATTCATTACTGATAAATAATTTACACATGCCCAAAGCAGCATTGGTGTGATGATAACTATTTTCGATAGGCGAAATTTTCAAAAAAGTTTTTTTCCAAAAATCGGCATCAGCCTGTTTGCTAGAAGCAGATTCAATGGCATAAGCCAAGTAGCCCAATTCTTTTTCTTTTTTCAGAATAAGTACCCCTTTTTCGGGCTTTTTTAAATCTATTCCTTCCTCTAATAATAAATTGATTTCCGAAGTAGACGGGGCAATTTTGATGAAATTTTCTTTAACTGAACTGTGAAAAATACCAATCCCGTCTATAAATTGATCGGCAAATGGTATTTGTTGGAAAAAAATAAAACAGAGTTGACCCGATTTGGCAAAAACACTGCTCGATTTCAGGTGAAAATGCTCGGCCAATAATTTGGTTTTTGCTTCAAATTCTGCAGCCTCCTCAAAAATGGCATCAATTGCAGTAAAAACGATGTTCTCTTCCGTATCAAAACGAAACTGTTCTGCTTCATTAAGGGGTTTTAGCAGGTATTGAATCAAAGCAGGCTCTAAATCATTTTGATTGGTTTCCCATGCTTTTTCCGATAAAAAAAGACGGCCTCCTTGCGCTGCATTGCCCGCCTGGTGTACAATTAGCCGCTTTATACCTACAGTTGATAAATCATTCATATTGTTGCGAAGATAACCGGATTAAAGACTTTTATAAACCAAATTCGGAATTAGGCAATTTTTTTCGGACCTTCACCGGATTATCAATTAAACTACTACTTTACATGTACGCCCAAATCTGGACTAAATACCTGCCCATTATTCGAATTTTATTGAAGCGTACCAAGCTAGAAGGCCAGGTATTAGACCTCAATAGAATTGATTTTGAAAGAATGGGGTCTGGAAGAAAAGCAGGCTACAAATTCACTATTGAGTTTACTAAAGGAAGAGTTAGTAATTTAATTAGTAGCTCGGCACTTGCCTCAGATCTTGCTGCTGTGATGTTAGATGACAAAGCCACTAAAGAATTTTTAGATGGTGGAGAATACACTGTTTCCCTCAACACAAAATTTCAGTTGTTAATTAAAAATGTTGCTCCTGCAACCGAAGAAAGCGCTGAATAATTATTTTTTATTTCCGTTGAAATACCTCAATCATCAAACCATTGGGTGCAAGCATCGTCATGATTCGGCAATTACCATTCCATGAATCTTTATAATCTGTTGGTTTTATAATAATTTTTACGCCTGCATCTTTGGCTTTATTGTATACCAATCGGATGTTTTTTGTTTCAAAACTATACATACCTATTCCTCTGTTAGGCAATCTAGGAGCGGCATTAGAGCTGATGCGTTTATTGTCTTTAAAATCTAAAAACAATAAATGACCGCTTTTTGCGCCTTTAGCATAAACAATCGTAAATCGAAAAGGAATATTGGGTTCCATTCCTAAAGCAGAGCCTTCCCCTGTTTTCCATTCTGTATCTTTTCTTATTTCCATACCCAGCACCTCAGTATAAAATTTAATCACTTGTTTGCTTATTCCCGTAACTACTTGTGCTGCATATCCTGGTCCGCCTATTAAACTAATCGGATCATAAGCCGATAATTGTGGCATTCCATTGCCTCTTTCTATGCCTACAGCATGAATAAAATCAGGTGCTTTGTAAATGGTTTCTAAGTATTTATATTTAGAACCGTCAGGCTTAGTGAGCATTGCGGCTTGCAAAGGTGCCATTGATTTAAAACCTAACTCGTGAATCATTGAATCCAGTTTTTCTTCATTTGCATTGGGGAAACCCAATGTAAAAGGCCCCATTTCTCTGCTATTATAGGTTTTATGAATCAAAGGAGATTTATTACCCAGTACCAATACCCTTATTTTAATGTTTTCTGGAACGGTTGGGCGATGCAAATAGTACAATTTGTAATCTAATGAAGCTGGTAAGTCCCAAATTTCTATCTGTTGATTTCTTTCCTTTTTAGAGAGTTCGATTGGGCCAACCAACGTCATCCCCATTCCACTTACATAAAATAGTTTAACACTGTCTAAATTGGCTGTACAAATGGTAACAGTATGCAATGGGCTACAGAGGGCATCAGAAACTTTAGACTCGGGGTCGGTAATGTCTTTTATATATACAGGAATCTGCGCTTTTATGCTATTAACAAAGCATACAATACTAATTAGCAACAAGCATTTCCTCAAGACAGTGATTTTAGTTTTAAAATCTGTAAAAAATAGTTAACTTCATTAACTATCTATATGAGTCAGCTACACATCATTATTGAAGAACAAGGACTTCGCGACGGAATGCAAACCATTCCAATTAACGTTGAACCTGATAGAAAATTGTAGCACATATTCAAGTAAATCATCAATAAAATTAAACTCAAGATGAAAAAACTTTTATCCATTGCTATGTTTATGTGTTTTGCTTTCGTTTTAAATGCACAAAACGAAAACCAAGCAAAAGAAAAGACCATTTTACAACTACATGAAACAAAATTTGGCTGGCTGGTAAATAAACAATACGACTCTTTAAAGTCGATACTAGATGAGCAACTAATGTACATTCATTCTAATGGATGGATAGAGTCTAAAGATGATATTATTGCCGATCTTAAATCGGGAAAGCTGAATTATTTAGGTGTAAAAGTAACCGAATCAAAAGCAAGAATTTTTAAAGGAACAGGCATTGTTACTGGCAAGGGAACATTCAATGTAATTATGGATGGAAAGCCAATAGAATTACAATTGATGTATTCCGAAGTATATATTGAAAAAAAGAAAGGTTGGAAATTAGTGAGCAGACATGCCAATAAAATTTAATCGATTTAAGATTTAATCAACATGAATCTCCAAATTAATAATCAACTCTTTATTGTTGGCGGTGCTACATCTGGATTTGGAAAAGCCATTGCTGAAGCATTGATCAATGAGGGTGCTCAAATTATTGCCATCGCAAGAGGAGAAGAAAAATTGTTATTGTTAAAGTCATCAGCGCCTTCACAAGTAGAAATATTAGCAGGGGATTTATCTAAACCAGCAATTTTAGATTCATTAATTGCATTGGTAAATAATCGGCAGGTTCATGGTATCTTGGTGAACGCAGGAGGACCACCAGCAAAAACAGTGATGGAAACAAGTTTAGAAGATTGGGATAATGCTTATCAATCCATTCTGCGTTGGAAGGTTGCCTTAACAAAAGCATTTGTACCATTGATGATGCAGTATGGATATGGTAGGATTTTATTTATAGAAAGTTATACGGTAAAACAACCCTTAGAAAACTTAGTATTGAGTAACTCATTAAGAGTAGCGGTAGTAGGTATGGTAAAAACATTTTCGCAGGAAATTGCAAAATCTGGAGTAACGCTTAATGTTATTGGACCTGGTTTTCACAATACACCAGCAATCAATCGCATTTATCAAAAGCAGTCAGATCAAACAGGAGTTGCATTCGACCAGGTAAAAGCTACATCTATAGAACAAATACCAGTAGGTGTATTGGGGGAAGCTGCTGATTTTGCTTCATTGGCTATTTGGTTATTAAGCCCTTTGAGCAGATTTATTACAGGGCAAACCATCACCGTAGATGGAGGAGCTGTAAAAGGAATAATGGGTTAAACAAGCAGCAAAGCTTTCAATCTATCTCTCTACCTTTAGGAAAAGACTAAGATTATTTAAACCTAATTTATTTGCGTCAATTATTTACATATTGTACATTTTCATTATTGCTTTTTAGCAGTCATTTATTTGCGCAAAAATGTGCTACCAATATTGATTTTGAAAACTCGGACCTGCTTTTCTGGAATTGTGATACCGGAAGATCATCATCCAGTGGAAATACCTATTATTCTACTAACGAAATTCCAGGACGTCATTCCATTTTAAGAAACAATCCATTGAATTTAGATCCATACGGTAATTTTCCGGTCAGTTGCCCCAATGGTAGTGGCTATTCACTTCAATTAGGCAACAATCAAACTGGGGCACAAACCGAAAGAATCAGTTATACTTTTAAAATTCCGCTCAATCAATCTATTTATAGTATGGTGTATTGGTATGCCGTGGTTTTTCAAAATCCAAATCATGCCCCAGAAGAACAACCAAAATTCAATGTAAATGTAACCGACCTAACAACTGGTGAAGTAATTACCTGCGCTTCCTTTGAATATGTGGTAAGTAGAAATTTACCCGGATTTCAAACTTCTGCAGTGCAAGCCAATGTAGAATTTAAACCTTGGACTCCAGTAACCGTAAATCTAACAAACAGAAGTGGGCATGATATAAAAATAGATTTCTCCACTTCTGATTGCACAAGGGGAGGGCATTTTGGATATGCGTATGTAGATATTGACAGTGATTGTGGCTTTCCATTAAAAGGAGCAGGATATTGCAATGATGTAGATAGTGTAGAATTAGTTGCGCCTTATGGTTTTCAAGGATATAAATGGTATGCCAATAATTTTCAAGATTTAATAAGTACAGATTATAAAGTAGTTTTACGACCTCCCCCAGCATTAGGTACTAAGTTTTCTGTTATTCTAAGCCCTTATGAAGGATTTGGTTGTACAGATACACTTAATACTGTTGTTAAATCGGGATACATTCCGCCCTTTTCTATTTCAGACAAAACTGTTTGCGAAGGCGACAGTACTGTATTAGATGTAGGACTAAACTATCCTGGCCTGAGTTTTAATTGGTTGCCTGTTATTGGCATACGAAGCCCAGAAGCAAGTAGAACTGTGGTGGTACCAAAAGAAACAATTATTTATAAGTTAAAAATAATTGATACAGCGTCAGGTTGTACCAAAGAAAGGGATATTAATATTGATGTGATCAAACAAAATCCGGAAATAACTATTAAAGGAGATACTATTGCTTGTGGTTCAAAGCCCTATAATACAGAATTAAATATTACTTCAACCGCAGCTATTCAATGGTATTTAAATGGAGTACCTATTGTTGGAGAAAACGGATCGAAAATTTTTCCAAGGGTTACAGGATTATATAAAGCTACTTTACAAGCGGCTGGCTGTTTGGTTAATACCAGAAATGTTCGATTAAGAAATAGCCCTGCACCAGTAGCAACCTTTAATACCAATAATGAAGCGCAATGTTTAACAGGAAATAGTTTCTTAGCAACAGCTGGAAATGCCCGCGTATATCCCATTCAAAGAGAATGGAATTGGGGCGATGGAAGAGTTGATTCAGATAGTGTAAGGTCCTATAGTTACCCTCAGGCTGGAGTCTATAGATTATTATTAAAATTTACTACACCTGATAATTGTGCAGATACTATTGGCAAAACAATTACAGTATATGCTCCACCAAAGCCCAATTTTGATATTGAATATCCATGTGAAAACGCCAATACAAAATTGAATAACACAACCCCTTCTATACCGGGATCAATTATACATTTTACTTGGAATTTAGGGAATGGGGATCCGCCATTTAATACAATTAATGCTTCAAATAGATTTCCGAAATCCGGGCCATATTTCATTAATTTAAAAGCGGTAACCATTGAATGCCCCACACCAATTGAAATACAAAAAAAAATTACCATTTTAGCTCCTCCCCCTGGAAGAAAAAAAATAATCTACACTGCTTATGAGGTTCCTACTAAATTAGAAACATTCAATAAAGGCGTTTCGTTTAAATGGCTGCCATTTGATAATTTAAACGACCCATTGATAGTGGATCCATTATTTTCCGGACCTGCTAGTGCAAAATATACAGTAGAGATAGTAAATCAAATTGGTTGCAATATTGTTGACACAGTAGAAGTAAAATTATTTGATAAAATATCGATTCTTGTTCCCACAGCTTTTACACCCAATGGAGATGGAAAAAATGATCGACTCTCTCCCATTTTAATCGGTATAGATAAATTGGAATATTTCCGAATTTGGAATAGATGGGGTGTATTGATTTTTGAAACTAAAACAGCAAAACCCGGGTGGGATGGTTCACTCAATGGCATTCGTCAGGAAACTGGTGCTTATGTTTGGGAAGCAGCTGGTTTAGGAATTGATGGAGCACTGGTTAAACAACAAGGATTATTTACTCTTTTAAGATAATTATTACATAAATGTTTTTGGAAAGGATGCAACATTCCTTTTTTTTCTGCGATTATTATATATACAAGCGCTGCAGGCTTTTGAAAGATAGTGAACCAATATTATACGATGAGTTATTGAATCAATGCAAGAAAGGCAACCCTTCTGCTTATACTGCATTGTATGAAAAACACGCAAAAGAACTATATAATACCATTTTTAGAATAGTACAACATAGTGGGGAAGCGGAAGATGTTTTGCAGGATACGTTTATAGCTGCTTTTAAGGGAATAGCGCAATTTGAACAAAGATCAAGTTTTGCAGCTTGGATAAAAAGGATTGCCATCAATCAATCGATCAGTGTGTTAAGAAAGCGAAAAATTAGGTTTGTTGAAACAGAAATAGATGTTCTAGGGGATGCGGTAGATGAAGCTTCGTTGGATGAATCAGATTTTCAATTTAAAGTAGATGCAGTAAAAGAGGCAATTAATCATTTATCGCTTGGGTATAGAACCGTTGTGCAGTTATACTTATTAGATGGAATACCGCAGGAAGAAATTGCTCAAATATTAGGAATAACAAATAGTACAGTTAGAACGCAATACCATCGAGCAAAACAACAAATAATAATGACTTTAAAAAAGAGCCGTGTATATGAATGATCCATTTGAAAAATTTGTAACCGATCACAGAGAAGCATTTGATGAACGTATTCCTAATGTTGCCATTTTACAAAGAATTCAACGTGAAATGCAGAATGAAACAATGAATAAAACTAAAATTGTTCGTTTTACACCATTCAGGTTAATGGCCGCTGCATCTATTATTGGGATTATTATTATTGCTGCTTTTATGTTGCAAAAGCCATCGCTTTCAAATTCAGCTGCTATTGTTAAAAATGAAGTGCCAATAAATAAAGTTGAAGCGCCTGTTTTGCAAGAGCAAAGCATAATAAAACCATTTGTTTCAGCGCCTAGATTTCAAGCAGTTAAATCAACTATCAATAAAGATAAAGAACAATTATTCCATTTACTAAACAATGATTTATCTGCAAGTGAAAGAATTGCAGGAGCCACCAAAGCCTATTTAATAAAAAATCCCGACAAAGAAATAATCGATGTGCTAGTTAAAACAATGGATAATGACCCAAACAGCAATGTTAGACTAGCTGCTTTAGATGCTCTAAGTAAATTTTACAAAGAGTCTTATGTAAAAAATAAACTGGTACAATCCTTAGAAAAACAAAAAGACCCAGTAGTACAAATTGCTTTGATTGAATTATTAACAACAATGAAAGAAGCTTCTATTGTAAATGAATTACAAAAGATTTCAAATGATGCAAATAGTATCAGAGCAGTTAAAGATCAGGCGTATGCCGGTATTCAAAAATTGAGTTTATAAACCAACTATAGAACCATTTATTATTTATGTAATGCATTCGTAAAAAATAAATATTATTTAAAACAATTAATTAAAAAAATACAAATGAAAAAACAAATATTCACAACCATGCTTGCTGCATTTCTTTTATATGGCGCAAATGCACAAGAATTCAAATTGACAAAAAATACAGGCAAACTCAATATCAATTTGAGTGGCGCAACTATTGAAGGGTACAATGGCAATGAGATCATATTTTCGTCTACAGAAAAATCTTCAGAAGTAGACGAGCGTGCAAAGGGCTTAAGAGCAATTAGTGGCTCTGGATTTGAAGACAATACGGGAATTGGAATTAGTGTTGTAGACAAAGGCAATACAGTAGAAGTAAATCAAGTGAGCAAGAAAAATCCAGGTCAGATTAAAATCATGGTACCAAAGGGTTTGATTGTATCATTTACTCATGATAAAGCAATCAATCAATCTAAAGTAAGGTTTAAAAATATAGAAAACGAAATTGAAGTTTCTGTACAGTACAATGAGATCGATTTAGATAATGTAACAGGACCAATGACCATTAAAACAGTTTATGGTTCTGTTGACGCTAGTTTAGGTGCAAATATCAAAGGGCCCATTTCTATCGTTTCAGTTTACGGGCATGTTGATGTTGCCATACCCGTTACCGCAAAAGTTAACATTAATATGAATACTTCATGGGGAGAGTTATTTGCTGCAGGTGACTTCAAAATAGACATGGAAAAATCGGGAGATTACGTGAAATACAATAATGATCAGGTTAAAGGAAAGATTAATGGCGGAGGTGCAGATTTATTCTTAAAGTCAAGCTACGGGAAAGTATACCTCAGAAAAAAATAATTCCCCAATCTATAAACTAATCGATCATGAAAATACTAATCATGGGACTACTGAGTATATCATTATTCAGTAGTACAGCCCAAACTACTATCAACAAAAGCTATCCCATAAAACCAGGCCAAAAAATTGATTTAGCATTTGATTATCCAAATAAAATAAAGGTAAGTACATGGGATAAGAACGAAATTGCTATTACTGGAAATGTGAGCATCAACGATGGAGAAAATGATGGGGCGTTTATTTTAGAAGAACAAAATATAGATGGCAACATTCAAATTAAAAACAAAATTGTTGGTTTGGCTGATATACCAAAACGATATATTGTTTACGAAAATGGTGTAAAAAAAGTATTTCGCACTAAAGAATCTTATAATGAATATCGAGCAAAAAATTCTTTGCAGAATTATTATTCTACTCAAACGGATATGGATATTCAATTAGAAATAAAAGTACCAGCCAATACAGAAACAACTTTAAATGCCATTTATGGAATTGTTGAATTGATTGATTTTAACGGGCCAATTAACTTAAATGCAAAGTACGGTGGTATTGATGCTTCCATAAAATCAGCAACCTTGGGTAAGCTTACTGCTACAACGGGATATGGTCAAATTTTTTCTAATCTTAACCTTCAACCAACCAGTTTGACCGACAAAAATTTCTTTACATCAATTACTGCCGAACCAGGAAAGGGACCAACTTATAAATTAGAATCTACTTATGGTAATGTGTATTTGAGAAAAAGTAATTAATCCTTTCGCTTACTTCATCAAAATCTTACGAAACTTTTCTACTTCTGCTTTCTCCGTTGGAGAAAGCAGTTCGTTTTTAGTATACTTCGCATACAAGAAAACCACACGCTTGTGTTGTGGGTATTTTTGGAGGATATCTTTCATTTTTTGGCCAATCGCTTCATCTTTTTCAAACAGCGGCGTATTAATGATTGCAGGCGCTTTTTCTTTGGTATGCATTTTATTAATGGTTGCCTGCAAAGTAGCTAACCAATTAGGAGGCATATCGGCAATAAGTGCTGCTTTAAGGTAAAGCCCTTCTAATTGTTTTTTGCTCAAACTTCCTCGATCTTCGTACTGGTGCATCAAACTCATTACAAACAAAGCATCAGGGTTATGCTGGTAACAAGCTTCCAGAATTTTATCAATGATGTCTAGCTTGCCTTTCCCGTTCATATGCAAATATAACCTCACTTCATGTTTCACGGATACTATTCAAATTTTAATTATATTACAAATGCAAAAAAATATTCAAAAATTATTTTTAATCATTCAATTTATTTTATGCAACTAGTCATTTCCAATTTGTCTAAAAGGTATTCAAATGGCGTGCAAGCACTTAACAATGTAAGTTTTACCATTAATGAGGGCATGTTTGGCTTACTTGGGCCGAATGGAGCGGGGAAATCTTCGTTAATGCGCACCATCGCCACTTTACAGGAAGCAGATAGTGGCAGTATTTTTTTAGATGATTTAGATGTATTGAAAGAGAAGGAAGCGGTTCGTAAAATTTTGGGCTATTTGCCACAAGACTTTGGCGTGTACCCAAAAATTAGTTCCGAGCAAATGCTGGATCATATAGCTTGTTTAAAAGGAATTAGCAATTCCAAAGAAAGAAAAGAAACGGTTGATAATTTATTGAATAGGGTAAACTTATATGCCGATAGAAAAAAAGGATTGGGTACTTATTCAGGTGGAATGAAGCAACGTTTTGGTATTGCGCAAGCATTACTAGCAAATCCAAAGCTGATTATTGTTGATGAACCTACTGCCGGATTAGACCCTGCTGAAAGAAATCGTTTTTACAATTTATTGAGTGAGATTGGTAACAATACCATTGTGATTTTGTCTACTCATATTGTAGAAGATGTAAGAACACTTTGTAGTGATTTTGCAATCATTTGTAAAGGAGAACTTTTAAGACATGATCAACCAGATGAGGCCGTGAATGAATTAGAAGGAAAAATATTTACACGTTCTGCCGACAAAGCAACTATTCAACAAATAAAAGATCAATACCAAGTAATTAGTGTTCAAATGAAGAGCGGTAGTTTAAGTGTACGCATATACAGCGACACCAACCCAGGAGATGATTTTAAACCCATATCGCCTGCATTAGAAGATGTGTATTTCCATCAGATTGCATCTAAAATGGATATGGTAACAATTTAAGCTAACTCTAAAACTTAACCTATGTTTTGGCAAATTTTTAAATTCGAGTTGGTTTATCGTTCTAAAAGACCCGCTTCTTATATTTATTTTTTTATATTTTTCTTGATTGGATTTTTATTAGTAGCAACAGGTTCATCGCCTGCATCAGAAAAAGTATTTCATAATGCACCTTGGACAATTGCAGTCGGCACCATTACTTTTAGTTTATTGATGCTGTTGGTTTGTTCAGCAGTAATGGGTGTTCCATTGTATAGAGATATTGAACATCAAACGCGTCAATATTTATTCAGCTACCCCATTACAAAGGGCGGTTATTTTTGGGGCAGATTTTTTGGATCATTTTTTTATGTGTTGATTATTGGAACTGCCTTAAACTGGGGATGTTTTGTAGGCGCTTATTTGGGCCCAATCATGGGGCAGGTTCCCGCTGAAAGAATTGGGCATTATGGATTGTGGAATTACATGGAGCCTGTATTCTTATATACGTTAGGTAATTTATTTTTGGCTTCTTCTATTTTCTTTGCACTAGTTGCTGTTACCAGAAATGTTAAGGTAGTTTATAGTGCAAGTATTCTTTTATTAATTGGATATTTATTATCTAATTTCTTAGTACAGGATCTAGAAAAAAGAGAGTTGGTTAAATTATTGGATCCTTTCATGATCAATACTTTTCAACTAGAAACTAGGTACCTCACGCCTTACGAAAAGAATCATTTGGTTTTGCCTTTTACCAAAGTATTCTTTTTAAACCGTATAATTTGGATTGGTGTTTCTGTATTAATAACCCTATTTGCATACTGGCGTTTTAATTTTACTGCATTCTTAAATGCAGAAACTAGCAAACAAAGCAAGAAAAAACAAACCGATGAAAAAATACCAATCGGACAACCGCTAAAAAAAGTGACTCAAGATTTTTCTCAAGGATATATGCGTAGGGTTTGGTGGAGATTAACTAAAATAGAATTTGTAAATATTATCCGCGACAATTATTTCAAAGCGATTGTATTGGGAGGTTTGATTTTTTTAATATTAGATTTTTGGATTGGTAATTTATTGTATAGTGTACCTGATAGACCATTAACAATATTTTTAATGGACTATAAAAGCAGTGATTACACTTTATTCATTTTCATCATTTTATTATTTTATTCAGGAGAAACAATACATAGAGAAAAAACAACTCGTTTTGATATTATCAATGATGCAATGCCAGTATCGAATGTGGTATTCTTGTTTTCTAAGTTTTGCAGTATGGTGGGTATTGCTTTTATTTTAGTAACTATCCCCATGATTGTTGGCGTAATTATTCAACTGCTAAAAGGTCATACAGATTTTAACTTCCCCGTATATTTTACCGAACTATATATACTCACTTTCCCTGGATTTATCCAAATGATTTTATTGTCTTTTGCTGTTCATTTATTGGTAAATAATAAGTTTGGTGGGCATGGAGTATCTCTGATGATATGGATTAGTTTATTCTTACTCAGAAACTTCGGGGAGATGGATTATAACCTGTTCTTTTATTTTTATACCCCAGGATATCGTTGGAGTGATATGAATGGTATTGGGCATTTTATGGAATCTCAATTGTGGTTTAATTTTTATTGGTTAAGCCTGGGTTGTTTGCTTACTGTAATTGCTTACTTATTTTACCAACGTGGTATTGTTGGTTCATTTAAAGAAAGATGGAAAGTTGCAACTAATAGATTTAATGGCACACCACGGTTTTTAGTTACCCTATTTTTTCTGTGTTGGATTGGGTCGGGAGCATTTATTTATTACAATGTGAGCTACTTAAATACCTATGTGAGTAATTCAAAATCCGAAAGCAATCTAGCATTGTATGAAACTACTTTAAAGAAATACGAAAAAACCCTTCAACCTAAAGTAACTCAGGTATTAATGAATGCGGATATTTTTCCGGAAAAAAGAATGGTGCAGATTTATGCAAAAGTATCTATCAAAAATAAAAATACAACGCCAGTAGATTCATTGCATTTATTAGCTGATGAAAATGTACATTACCATATTTTATACAATGGCAAACCAATACAATACAGATCTCCATTGGCCTATAAGCATTCCGCTTTCAATTTTTTGAAGAAAGGAAAAGACACAGCCAATTATAGAATTTATGGTTTGCCGAAACCTATGCTACCAGGAGATACCGCTTTATTAGAAGTGTACTCTGAAATTAGCAATAAAGGATTTCCTAATAGTGGTCTCTCAAGAGAGATCCTTTACAATGGTACATTTTATTCGGGCGGTATTCCTTCTTTTGGCTATGATCCTAATGCAGAATTGAGTGGAGATGAAGATCGGAAAAAATACAAGCTACCTAAAAAAGAAGAGGAGTATCCAGACCAGAATGATCCACAAGGCAAAGCCACTATGTTGTTTAATGATGATGCGGACTTAATTCATTTTGAAGCAACGGTGAGTACCACATCTGATCAATTGGCCATTGCCCCAGGGTATTTACAAAAATCATGGGAAATAGGTGGAAGAAAATATTTTCAGTACATACAAGATACGCCGATCGATTATTTCTTTAGTATTCTTTCAGCCAAATACGATGTGTTGAAAGATTCTGTAACCATTTCTAACGGTAAGAAAATCAATATTGAAATATTTCATGATGCAAAACACAAATACAATCTAGATAGATTTAAGGGAGCATATAAAGATGGTCTGGAATATTTCTCTAAGAGTTATGGTGATTTTCAGTTCAGGCAAATGCGCTTGATGGAATTTCCTCGCTATGCAGGGTTTGCGCAAAGCTTTCCCAACACTGTTCCGTTTGCAGAAAGTTTTGGATGGGTTGCCGATTTTAGCGACCCTAACTCATTCGATTATGTATATTTTGTTACTGCACATGAATTGGCCCATCAATGGTGGGGTCATCAAGTGGTGCCCAATAAAACCAGGGGTTCTAATTTAATTTCAGAGGCGCTGGCCGAATACACTGCATTGATATTAACCGAACGTAAATACGGTAAAGACAATATGAAGCGATTCTTAAAAGATGAATTAGATCGTTATTTAACTGGCAGAGCTAATGAATCTAAAAAAGAAAATACTTTTATCAATTGTAATCGTGCTTATCAATGGTACCAGAAGGGAAGTTTGATTTTGTATGGTTTGCAAGACTTAATTGGTGTAGATAAACTAAATACTGCCTTGCATGAATTCAGGGATAGTTTTGCATTAAAAGAAAATCCCCCGTTTGCGGGCAGCACAGATTTATATGCGTTCATAGAAAAACATACACCAGATTCTTTAAAGTATTATTTAGAAGACACTTGGAAGAAAATAACGCTATACGATAATAAAGCCATTGGTGCAAAATCAGTAAGTGCTGGTAAGGATTTGTATGATGTAACCATTCAAGTAAATGCTAATAAATATTACGCCGACAGTTCTGGAAAAGAAACGATTACAAAAATGAATGACTATATAGACATTGGCGTGTTTGCTGCAGAATCAACTGATAAAAATGGAAGAAAACAAGTGAACCCAATTTTCTTACAGAAATATAAATTAACACCAGGGCAAAGAACCATTACTATTCGAGTGAAAGGCAAGCCCGTTAAAGCTGGTATTGATCCTTACAATAAATTGATCGATCGAATACCAGATGATAATACAGTAGATATAGATTAATTGTCAATCAATCTACCCCATTATAAAGCCCCTAATTTCGGGGCTTTATTTATTATTGACTTGAATGGAGATCAATCAATCACCTCATAAATGGTCACGGGCAATTGCTTGTTTTTTAAATTGACCTCGCCAATTTTTTTACAATTGAATGAATCTTTGATTTGCAAATAAGCCTGCTCAGAAATGATGATTTGATTAGGTTCTGCGGCTGATTGTAAACGAGATGCCGTGTTGGCCACATCACCAACAACCGTATAATCAAGGCGTCGTAAATTAGATGAACCAATGTTTCCGGAGATCAATTCACCAGAAGCCAAGCCGATAGATATCTGCGGCTTGAATTTACTTTCAGTTGCTTCGGTTGGAAGTGCCGCAATAATATCTCTTACAGCCAAGCAAGCATCCACTGCGCGGTCTAAATGATGTTTGCCTCTAAACACGGCCATTACAGCATCGCCTATAAATTTATCTACATGTCCTTGTTGTGCAATGATCTCTTTCACCATCACATCAAAATAGTTGTTCAACATTTTAACAACTGTATTGGCGGGTTCTATTTCGGTGATAGCAGTAAATCCGCAGATATCAATAAAAACAACAGTTGCTTCGATGGTTTCATTTTGCATGATCGAATCTTCAAACTCACGGCTTCCCATGAATTTCAATACATTCTCATCTACATACATTCTTAAAATATTGTTTTCCTTAATGGCTTGCAGTGTTTCTTTTATTTGTAAAACATGCTTTAATGTTTTTTCGATCGTTAATTCGAGATCTTCGAAAACAACAGGCTTACAAACAAAATCAAAAGCGCCTCTATTCATGGCTGTACGAATATTTTCCATATCGCCATAAGCAGAAACCATTACCGTTTTAATCATTGGATTTTGAGTATTCAATAAACCCAATAAAGTAAGCCCATCCATTTCGGGCATGTTGATATCGCTCAATACCAAATCTACATCAGGATTGGTTTTGAGTTTATCTATCGCGTCATTGCCATTGAGCGCGAAAATAAATTCGTACTTATCTTCCCTGATTTGCTTCCTGAATTTTTGTTTGATGAGGGTTTCTAGATCCATCTCATCATCCGCAACCAATATTTTAGCCATTAGTGTGGTATATGCAGTTTGTCTTTGAGTAAATTAAAATCAACCGGCTTAGTTAAAAAAGCATCGGCACCTAATTCCATTGCAGTATTAAAATTATCTGTATCGCCATAAGCAGTGATCATCATTACGATCGGTGGAGGTTCATGGTAATGCTTTTTAATTTTTTCCAATAGTTGCAGCCCACTCATCCCTGGCATATTGATATCAGATAAAATCAGTACCGCTTCATGGCTATTATGCTTCATGAATTCCAAAGCCTCTTCTCCGGAGTTGGCAAAGGCAAAATCAACTGTTCCGTCTTTTATTTCTTTTCTAAAACGCTGTAAGAACAAATTTTCCATGTCTTTCTCGTCGTCTACCACCAATATTTTCATAGTATATTATAATTAAGGTAAATTTATGTGTTATTTACGAACCCTTATTGGATAAGCGGGTGTTTTAATTTTTTTAGGCGGATTAGCTTTGAGTTGATCTAAAACAATTTGAATAGCTTTTTCCAATTGAGGGTCTTTACCCATTATTACATCTGCCGGCCATTGCTCTACTTCAATATCAGGAGGAGTTCCCACATTTTCTATTCCAAAGCCTTTTTCATCATAAAAAGCAAGATTGGGTGCTGTAACACTTCCTCCATCTATAAACTCTGGAAAATTTAAAATTCCTACTAATCCACCCCAGGTTGTTTTACCTACCAGTGTACCCAATTTTGCCTGACGGAATAGGTAAGGCAAATAATCTCCACCAGAACCAGCTGTTTCATCAATCAACATTACTTTAGGACCTTGAATAGATGCATTGGGTGCTTTTTGATCTTTGCCATGTCGATACTTCCAATAAGATTGAGTAGGTTTTTTTAGTATGTCTATTACATAATCTGCCAATTGCCCACCCCCATTAAAACGTTCATCAACAATAATGGCTGCTTTATTGGCTTGTGGAAAGAAATAACGCTTAAAGTATTCATGTCCACCAGCACCTGTATTGGGAACATATACATAAGCAACCTGGCCATTGGTTGCTTGTTCTACTTTTTTCCTATTGCCTTCTACCCAATCGCGATTGCGCAACGCACTTTCATTAGCAATTGGGGTAACTTTTACGGTTCTAGCATTGGATCCATCTGCCATCGTTGAAACAGACAATGAAACAATTTTACCAGAAGTGTTTTCGAAGAAACTGTAAAAATTATTTTCTGTAGTTAGGTTTTGGCCATTCACTGCAATAATATAATCTCCCGTTTTAATTTCTACACCAGGCTCTGTTAAGGGAGAACGTAAATCGGGTGACCAATTTAATCCGCCATAAATTTTCTTAATGCGATAACGGTTATTACTCACTTCATAATCTGCACCCAATAATCCACCTGGCACAAGTTCAGTATTTACCCTACGATCTCCACTACTAGCAAAACGATGGTGCCCAACCGCAAGTTCGCTAAACATCCACTGCATAACTCTGTATAAATCATTGTTACTTGAAACATCAGATAAAAATACTTCATACTTTTTTTTCATTGCAGGCCAATCAGCTCCATGCATACCTGGGTCATAAAAATAATCGCGGTTAACTCTCCATGCTTCATTAAAAATATTTTTCCATTCATCCTGTGGCAAAATTTTTACTTGTAAAACTGCAGTGTTCAACATTGCATCAGGGCCTGGCTTTTGACCAACTGTGGTAATACCCCATTTTCCCCTACTATAAAAAAGCATTTTGTCACCCTTCGCTGCAATTTCAAAATCATCTGCCGGCATAATCGGATCTTCTTTTCTTTTTTTCAAACTATAATTATGCAACATGGTTGTTCCTGCGTTTTTTGCCATAGCAGATAGATAATATAATTCTCCCTCTTTGGGTATGGCTAATGAACTGTAGTGGCCATTGGCAATTGGTAATGGAATAATTCTGTTTTCCATCCCTTCCCAATCAATTTTCATCATGGATTTTGATGAAGGTGATTTTGCAGAATCAGATTTAACAGCAGTTGTTTCTTTTACTTCTTCAACATCATTTTCTTTTGAAAATGGGGATAGGATTGATTTTTGAAGCGTTACTAAGTATATTCTGTTAGTGGCGTCCATGTCTTGATTAGACTGATCAAACCAGTTTACAACAGGGCCAGCATCGGTACTAGCAAGCATGTACAAGTATTTTCCTGAAGGATCAAATTTAGGCTCAGTAACATTACTCAAACCATCAGAAACTGGATAAGATTTATTTTCTCCAACAGCAAATATCCATGCTTTTTCAAAATTAGTTTCGGTAATAGTTGTATAAGAAATAAAATTTCCATCGGATGACCAGCTTCCAAATAATTCTCTGAAAGCACCCGGAACATAATGAACATCTTCTGCAATTTTTTCTGTTTTGCCAGTTGAAATGTCCATGAGATAAAGTCTTCGTCCATTATCTACAAAACACAATTTTTTACTATCCGGGCTCCAATGAATAAAAGCATAAAACCCAGAACCAGCTAATTTATACGCTTTAGCATCTTCCGCTCCATTTTGATTTTTTACATGAAGCGCATATTCACCACTAGCATCAGAGAAATAGGCAATCGATTTTCCATCAGGTGACCATTGAGGAAATTTTTCATGAACATCCGTGCTATTGGTTAAATTAATTTGATCTCCTTTTTGCCCTGGAATGGTAATGATATCTCCTCTAAAATCAAGCACTACTCTGGATCCGGTAGGAGAAATATTAGCAGAACGTATATAGTTATCGCCTTTTACAAATCTAGATCTAAGATCGAGCAGGTCGGCTGCAATTCCTACTTTCAATTTATTAATTGAATTAGTTGCGGTAGTATAAATATGAAGATAACCGGATTGTGCAAAAATAATTTCTTTGGAATTTCCATCGAGACTAGAAACAGGTAAATCGTTGAACTTGCTTAATTGTTTTATCAACTTACTTGCTGGTTCATAACTAAATAAATTAAATTCTCCATTTCTATCACTGCGAAAGAAAACAGTATTACCCTCCCATACAGGTTTTGTATCATTACAGCCACCTTGTGGTTTAGGTATTTCAGTAACGGCACGAGTTTTTATATCAAACAGCCATATTCTACTCATAGTACCACCACGATAATTCTTCCATTGTTCAAAAGCATCGGGGATAGTGGTATAGGCAATCTTAGTTCCATCAGGGCTATACGAAGCCCAAAATGCATTGGGAATTTCTAATTGAATTTCACTACCATTATTTATATCAACTGTAAATAATTGATAATAGCGTCCGGTAAAACTGTTGCGCTGAGATACAAACAATACTTTTTTACCGTCGGGTGAAAAATCGCGAACAAGGTCAT
The DNA here is from genome assembly GCA_031422175.1 of Sphingobacteriia bacterium. Classification (GTDB taxonomy): domain Bacteria; phylum Bacteroidota; class Bacteroidia; order Chitinophagales; family Chitinophagaceae; genus Sediminibacterium. The sequence goes on from JANOQC010000030.1 coordinate 58,811, forward strand.
TACCTGGGTGCCAAGTAAGCCTTTTAGGAATACCTCCAGTAACAGGAACAGTAAAAACATCGCTATTTCCGTCATATTGCCCAGTAAAAGCAATGGTTGCACCATCAGGCGAAAAAATAGGATTCGATTCTGTTCCTTCGCTTACTGTAATACGCTTAGGATTTGATCCATCCCGATTAGCCACCCAAAGATCTTCGGCATAAATAAATGCAATATGCGATTTACTAATGGCTGGTTGCCAAAGCAGGCGTGTATCATTGGTATCAATAGCCAAAACAATCTGATTAAAGCCTGTGATTAGCAATAATGCAAATAACAAACGTAAATACATTTTCATGTGATAAAATTTAGAATTGAATTTAAGCATTTAATTAAGCAATAAGACTATAAAACAAATACTCTGTTCATGGATTATTGATTTAGAGGAAGTAAAATAGTAAATGTTGAACCCTGACCCTCACCGTCCGATCCGGCACGCCCGCCTGAATCGGAACGGGCACGGGCGGGCTTCGTCTCCACCTTCAACTCTCCGCCATGCGCCTTCACAATATCATAACTTAAACTCAAGCCCAATCCAGTTCCCTGCCCAGTGGGCTTGGTGGTAAAGAAGGGTTGGAAGATTTTGTCGATAATTTTTGGTGGGATTCCGGCGCCGTTGTCAGTAACTTTTATTTCTATTTTGTCATCTACTTTTTTTGTACTTACTGAAACAGTTGGTTCGAAAATGGTAGACGGCTTTATATCCATACCGTCGGACTGCTTTAAAAACCCGTCAGACCGCTTTAGCTGGTCAGACGGGTTTTGAGCCTTCGCTTTTTCATTTACAACGTAGAAAGCATTCGTGATCAAATTCAAAATCACTCTTCCAATATCCTGTGGTATGATATTGATCATACCGATCGATTCATCAAAATCTGTTTTCATCGTTGCATTGAACGATTTGTCTTTTGCTCTTAATCCATGATAGGCCAATCGTAAATACTCATCGGCCAGTGCATTGATGTTGGTTGGTTCTTTTTTACCGCTGCCAGCACTTGAATGTTGCAGCATTCCTTTTACAATATCAGCAGCTCTTTTGCCGTGGTGGTTTATTTTTTCGAGATTCTGAACCACATCATTAGCAATAGCTTTTACTTCTTCTGTATTTCCCTTATCAACTTCATCAACCATCTCTTTTACCAACTCAGTACTTACTTCACTAAAATTATTAACAAAGTTCAAAGGGTTTTGAATTTCATGTGCAATACCTGCTGTGAGTTCTCCTAGTGATGCCATTTTTTCGGATTGAATTAATTGCGATTGGGTCGATTTGAGTTCTGTTAAAGTTTTTTCCAACACTTCATTGGCTTTCTTTTTAGATTGAAAACGATAGTAAATACTTCCAGCAAGAATTAATAGCAGTGTCGCAATGCCTATCGTAAAATTTCTTGATTGGGCTGAAAGTTTGTTTTCACCTTCTAATTTTGAAATGGCAATTTCATTGTCTGCAATCACTTGCTCTGTTTCAAAACTGATAGTTTGGTATTTCTCCTGGTCTGCCTGTAAACTGTCTTGCAAGCTGATATATGCTTGAAAGGCTTGATTAGCTTTTTCAGTTTTACCAATTTTCTGGTATATGTCTATCAATAATTTGTAATCACGCAAAATATTTGGCCGATTGGTTTTAACTCGATCAATATCAATTAAGAGTAATGGAGCAGCTTCATCTAGTCTTTGTTGTTTAATGCGTAACAGGGCCAAATAATAATCTGGTTGAATAATATTAGAATAAGTACCTGAAGACATTGAATATTCTTTGTTTAATTTTCGGCAATACTGTAGCAGCGAATCAGCCTCAGCAAAAAAACCCAATTGCATTTTATACAAAGCTTTTGTTTGGGCAATCATTACTTTATCCTCATAGCCTGAAGCAACAATGTCAAGAAAATTGAAATAGTATTCTAAGCTATCCAATTGATTAGACATGATTTTAGCTGTTCCCCATAGACTAAATACAAATCCATTTCCAGCTCGAAAGAGCTGGTTTTTAAAATTTTTATCGATAAATATATTCGTTTCCAGCGCCTTGGAAGAATAGTTTATTGCTTTTTCATAATCTCCTTTTAGCAAATAATATTCAGCCAAAGCCCCTGTGTTATTTATCCATCCTTCTTTACCTTCATAAACTCCTAGAGAAAAAGGTTGTTGCAATGTTACAGAACTATCTATATAGCTAATTGATTTTTTTAAATGATAAATAGCAGGTTCATATAAACCAATTGTTCTGTAGAAACCCGCCAACACATAGTAACAAGCTGATATACCAACAGAATCATTGGCTTTTTTGAGTTGATTAAGTTTATTTTTATAGAAAGGGAATCCCTCTATCAACCTAGATGAATTGCGATAAGGAACCCTTAATAGTTTCAGAAAGGCACTATACAAAAATTTGGATTCGGGAGTTTTACTTGTTTCTAATATTTTCAGAGTACGCTGACCATAATCAATGGCTTTAAATTTATCAGATGCTGATAAACTTCTTAGAATATTGCCTTTTATTATAAAGCAAAGGTCTACGTCAATTCCATTTTTAAATTGTCCTGCCGACTTTTCAATTTGTGTTATTTGGGCATCTGTTAACACCGATGAGATAATGAGAATTTGTGCTTTTTTGAACGTAAGGGTATCTAAGCCTTTGGCTGTGTTGCTTTTATTAAGCACGGCAATGGCAGAATCTACCCTTGTTTGTTGGGCATTTAACAGAATCGGTAAGCAAACGAGCAAAGCTATTTTAAAAAGTGTTTTCATAAAATCAATTTTTAGTTTCTTCACCACTGCCTTCATCACTTTGCAGCGTATTGTTTACAATATTTATCAAATCATTTTTATCTGGTAAATACAACTGATACTGGCTTACAAATAACTGGCTGTTCATACCATAAGTGGCATACTCTACCAACAGTTCATCTTTATCTTTTGAAAGTATAATGCCAATCGGCGGGTTATCGCTTTCCATATTTTCTTCATTCGCAAAATAGCCGAGGTAAAGATTCATTTGTCCAATATCATCATGCTGTACTTCATTTATTTTTAAATCAATCAAAACAAAGCAGCGGAGAATGCGGTGGTAAAAAACAAGATCAACTCGGTAATGTTTATTGTTGATGGTCATGCGGTATTGTCTTCCTACATATGTAAAGCCTTTTCCCAATTCTAATAAAAATTGCTGTAAGCAATTGCATAAATGATTTTCAAATTCCTGTTCAGAAGGAAGTTGTTCTTCTGGAATTTTTAAGAACTCAAAAACATAAGGATCTTTCAGAATATCTTTTGTTGTTGCTATTTCCTGCCCTTGTGCTGATAGTTGTAAAATTTCTTCTTTGTTTTTGCTGAGTGCAAGCCGTTGAAATAGGGCGGTGTTTTTCTGCCTTTTCAATTGAGGTACCGACCATCTTTCGGCAATGGTTTGGTTTTCATAAAACTTCCGTTCTAAATCATCTTCAATCTTTAACAATTCTACAAAATGCGACCAGCTCAATTGGTGAGAAGGCTTCTGACTTATTGGATAACGAATGTATAAAAGCCTCATATACACTATGTTACTTCTACTAAAGCCTTTACCATGAATCAACGAAAGGTCTTTTGCCAAATTACTTATAAGTGCTTTTCCATATTCTGCTCTTGTATTTCCACCTTGTTCAAACTCTACAATATGACAGCCTATTTGCCAATAGGTTTCCAGCAATTGGATATTTACAGCCTGTGTTGCTTTTACCTGACCAGACTGGTAGGTATCAGAAATTTTTACCACCAAATGATGGTAGTCTTGTTGAGGGATATTTTTTGAAATTCCTTTTTCCATAATTTATAGATTTAGAGGAATCAAAATAGTGAAATTTGTGCCTTCTCCATTAAATGTTTCTACCTGAATTTCTCCTCCATGTGCCTTCACGATATCATAACTCAAACTCAATCCCAATCCTGTGCCCTGCCCAGTGGGTTTTGTTGTAAAGAAGGGTTGGAAGATTTTGTCGAGGATTTTTTGAGGGATACCACCCCCATTGTCAGACACTTTTATTAAAACCCCCCGGCCCCCTAAAGGGGGAGTAATTAATTTTGTAGTTACCCAAACTGTTGGTTCATAATTTTCAGAGACTTTTATAGCCCCCTCTGTAGAGCCTGTCCCGATTTGTCGGGAGGGCTGGGGGGTCTTCGCTTTTTCATTCACCACATAAAAGGCATTCGTAATTAAATTCAAAATCACTCTTCCTATATCCTGAGGAATAATATTAATCTTACCTATCGATTCATCAAAATCCGTTTTCATGGTGGCGTTGAATGTTTTGTCTTTTGCGCGGAGGCCATGATAAGCCAAGCGTAAATACTCATCTGCCAATGCATTGATATCTGTCGGTTCTTTCACTCCACTACTGCTTCGGCTATGTTGTAACATTCCTTTTACAATATCTGCTGCCCGCTGGCCATGATGATTTATTTTTTCGAGATTTTGTTTTACATCATCTGCAATGGCTTTTACTTCATCAAAATTGCCTTTATCAACTTCTTCAACCATTTCGCTAATCAACTCTGCACTCACTTCCGAAAAATTGTTTACAAAATTCAAAGGGTTTTGAATTTCATGTGCAATGCCTGCAGTGAGTTCACCAAGGGATGCCATTTTTTCTGATTGAA
>JANOQC010000031.1:0-26041 GCA_031422175.1 Sphingobacteriia bacterium
CGCTCCCCATCAGGATTAGCTCACTCCACTTCGTTTCGTTCGCTGATCCTAAATGGGGTGGGTCCTAAAACAAAATGAGCCTGAGGGCTTTGCCCTTTCAAAGGATTCACGTCGCTGCGCTCCGTGTTCCTTAAGGGTGGGTACTAAAACTAGAAGCTAACTCGCTTCGCGAGTATTGGCTTTTTTATTGTTCGCTTTTGTCTGCAAGCAGACAATGCTACCAACAAAAAAAGCCAGCACTTTCGTGCTAGCTTCTTGTTTTGTCGGGAAGACAGGATTCGAACCTGCGACCCCCTGGTCCCAAACCAGGTGCGCTACCGGCCTGCGCTACTTCCCGAAACATTTATTAAAACCACTTTTATTCACAAATTTCTTGCCGATGAAAATTTATAAAAGTAATTTCAGCGGTGAGGGAGGGATTCGAACCCTCGGTACAGTTTAACCCGTACGGCAGTTTAGCAAACTACTGGTTTGAGCCGCTCACCCACCTCACCGTCCTTGCTCTTTTCAGAGAGGGGTGCAAAAATATGTTTCCGAAGGGTAACTGCCAAAAATTGATTGAAAAAAGCCAAAATAAAAACTCCCCAACCATTAAGTTGAGGAGTCATATATGTTTTTTTGCTTATTAAAATCAGTATCTCCTATTTACATCGCCGCCAATTGTACTTTTTGAGTTAATTCCATTACGTTTTCACGGAAAATAGAATCAGTATCCATTAAGTCCTTTACGGTTTGACAAGAATGAATCACTGTAGTATGGTCTCTTCCTCCAAAATGTTCTCCAATTGTTTTTAAAGAGTTCTTGGTGAAGGCTTTCGCTAAATACATAGTGATTTGACGAGCTTGAACTATTTCTCGTTTTCTAGTTTTGTGTAATAATTTTTCGTAAGGAACATCAAAATACTCGCAAACCATTTTTTGAATAGCATCGATGGTGATCTCTTTGCTGCTTGTTTTTACAAAATTGCGCAATACTTTTTTAGCCAATTCTACATCAATTTCTTTTTTGTTTAAGGAAGACTGAGCCAATAAAGAAATCAATGCACCTTCTAACTCACGCACGTTAGTATTGATATTATATGCAACATACTTCACCACTTCCTTAGGCATATCTAAACCATCGTTCTTCATTTTCTTTTCCAAAATTTCAATTCTGGTATCGTAATCTGGCACTTGCAAATCTGCACTCAATCCCCAACGGAATCTACTTAATAATCTTTCCTGCATTCCATCTAAATCTTTAGGTGGTTTATCAGAAGTTAATACCAATTGTTTACCGCTTTGGTGTAGATGATTGAATATGGCAAAAAATGCATCCTGGCTTTTTTCTGCCCTGCTGAAAAATTGTACATCATCAATAATCAACACATCAATCAATTGATAGAAATGTATAAAATCATTGATAGCATTATTTCTACTATGATCCTGAAATTGATTGATAAATTTTTCACTGCTCACATATAAAACCACTTTTGAAGGATGCAATCTTTTTACTTCATTGCCAATTCCTTGAGCCAAATGGGTTTTACCTAAACCAACGCCACCATATATTACCAACGGATTGAATGAATTGGCTCCTGGCTTTTCTGCAACTGTTTTTCCTGCTCTTCTTGCTACTCTATTACAATCACCTTCAATAAATGAATCGAATGTATAATTGTGATTCAACTGCGGATCAATCTGCATTTTTTTAAGCCCAGGGATAACAAAAGGATTCTTTACGGGATTATCTATCACCAATGGAAAATTCATTTCATTGTTATTGAAAGATTTTGGTCCACGTGCAGGAAGATCCATCGAACCATTTCGATTATTGGAATTACCACTATCAACCATGATTCGGTATTCCAATCTTGCTTCTTTGCTTAATTCACGTTTCAATGTTTTTGCCAACAGTGTAACATAATGCTCTTCGAGGTACTCGTAAAAGAATTGACTAGGCACTTGTATCATCAATACATTGCCTTTTAATTCTACGGGAGTAATCGGTTCAAACCATGTTTTAAAATGTTGCCACTCTACAATGTCTTTGATGATTTTTAAACAATTTGTCCAAACAATTTCAGCAGTCTTAGCCATATCAAAAAATAAGCAATTTTATATAAATAAGTTTTCGTTTTCTCTGATGTTCAAGGTATCCTATTTTTTCCACATGTTGAAAACTTTGTAAAAAAAATTTAGGGCTGCGAATATGTCCACTTTTTGTTGAAAAAAAAATTTTTTTATTTGCTTGTTTGTTTCGTTATAACTACAGTATGGGCTTTTGAAAGATTTTTGCGATTATTCCCTGAAAAAATATAATCCAAACGCCCCAATTGGATGCCTCCCCAGCCTACTTGGTTCACTAAAACATCTCCTCCCTTTTTATTTTTATATTTTCTAGGTTGTTCAAAAAAACGGTGGGTATGTCCTCCAATGATTAAATCAATGTCAAAACATTCTTTTGCGAGGATCTCATCACTCACTTTATTCTCTTCATATTTATCCCCTAAATGAGACAAGCAAATGATGAAATCGCATTGCTCCTGTTTTAATCGTTCCGCAGCTGCATTAGCTGATTCTATTGGATTTTTATACACAGTTTTACCATAAAGATTGTCTGGAACTAAGCCATCCAATTCAATTCCAACTCCAAGTATTCCAATTTTTTTTTGCCCTTTTTGAATTGTAATATAGGGCTTGTATTTGCTTTCCATGGGAGTTCCAGTAAAATCGTAATTGCAAATAACTACAGGGAAATTGGCATGTTGCAATTGATTGGCAAAATTATCCAATCCTGCATCAAAATCGTGATTGCCCATTGTTACTGCATCATAGCCCATTTTACTCATTGCTTTAATTTCTGGTTCTCCTTTGTACAAATTAAAATAAGGAGTTCCCTGAAAAATATCTCCTGCATCTAATAATAATACCTGCTCTGCTTGGTTTCGTATTTGTTGAATCAGACCCGCCCTTGCTGCCACACCACCCAATCCTTGGTTACGACTTCCATCCATTGGAAATGGGTCAATTCTACTATGCACATCATTGGTATGCAAAATAGTCAAAGGATATTGTGTTGGAATAGCAGCTTCTAATAAAGGTGCTGTTAATACAGCGCCTGCTGTAATTGCAGTATTTCTAATAAATTTTCTTCTATTCATTGAATAAGGATACTCGGTTTTCAGTTTTTGCTTCAATTGGCTTTCCTGCTTTTGTAAATTCCTTTACATAATCAATTAAAGCATCTCTCAATAAAACGCCCCTGTTTTGAAATGGAATTGCCTTCAACATGGCAGCATTACTTCCGCCATTTGCAATATAATCGGTATTTGCAGTTAAATATATTTTATTGGGATCGATGGGCTTACCATTGATAATTATATTAATTGCTTTTTTATTTTGAATAATAAAGCTAGAACCGGCTGAAATAGGCCATCCTCCATCTGATGCAATTAATTGCATGAATTGCTCTAAAACAGAACCCTTCAACTCCTGTACCACTAATAGATTATCAAATGGCATGAGTTCGTAAATATTTCCTACCGTAATATTCCCTTTATTAATGGGTGCTCTAATGCCTCCCTGATTCATAAAAGCTATATCAATAGGTTGTTTATATTCTTTTGAAGCCATTTGCATCATACAATCTGCCATAAAATTGCCCAAACCACTTTCTGGAAGTTTTTTAAATAGATTTGAATTAGCAAATCCTATAACTGTACCCATGGTTTTATTTACATTCATCGAATATGGTTGAATTAAATTGGATAAAGCAGTATCTGTAGTGGTTGCTCCATTTACAGGATAACCTTTATATGTAAGTGATAAAGGCAAATTGGGCGTACTACAACCGATTGCAATTATCAACCCAAAAAACAAAATAAATCGTTGAACCATAGCCTAAAATAACCCTACTTTTGTCAATTACAAAAAATACCTAATAATGAGTTACGAAATAATCGGAAAGCTAGTTGCCAAATTCGACATTGTTCAAAGAACGGAGACCTTCAAAACCAGAGAATTTGTGATTGAGAAAACAGATGATATTAATGGCAGAACCATTACCAATTATGTGAAATTTCAATGTGTTCAGGATAAAACTGCTATGCCCGACCGATTTAACTTGAATGACGAAGTAAAAGTATTGTTCAATATCAAAGGAACAAAATGGAATAAAGACGGAAAAGACAATTATATTACTAACCTTGATGCATGGAGAATGGAAACGATTAAATTATCTAGCGATGCTGATATGCCACCATCATCTAATTACAACGATATTCCTCCTGCAGCAGATGTTGTTGATGATTTGCCATTCTAATTAACCATAATTAAAATGGCCCACTTTTTAGGATAAACCCCTAACAGTATGCAAAAAGAAATTTCATTAAAATTAAAGCCCGACGAAGCTGGATCGGATGCTATTATTCTTTCCTTTATAGCTAGCAGTACCGGATTGGACATTTCTACTATCAATGGATTTTTAATTTCAAAAAAATCAATTGATGCTCGTAGTAAACAGGCCTGGGTCAATATTACTTTAAAGGCTTTTATCAATGAACCATATATTACTAGGGAAAAAGAATTATTTATATATCCTTCTTTGCAAAATGGTGCTAAAAAAGTTATTATAGTTGGTGCTGGCCCTGCCGGACTTTTTGCTGCATTAGAACTTATTCAACTTGGTATTCAACCCATTATTATTGAAAGAGGTAAAGACATTAAAGCTAGGAGAAGAGATTTAGCAAAGCTCAATAAAGAAGGAATTGTAAACCCAGAAAGTAATTATTGTTTTGGCGAAGGTGGTGCTGGAACTTATAGTGATGGAAAATTATATACTAGAAGCAGCAAACGAGGAAACATAGATAAAGTATTGCAGATTTTTTACCAATTTGGGGCTGATGAAAATGTATTGTATCAATCACATCCTCATATTGGCACCAATAAACTACCACAAATTATTGCTGCTATTCGGCAACAAATTATTGATTCGGGCGGAATCATTTACTTTGAAAAAAAATTAGTTGATATTCAATATATCGGAAATAAAATCCAGTCGATTAGTACAGCAGATGGAGGTGAATTAAAAGCGGATGCCTATATTTTAGCAACCGGACATTCTGCAAGAGATATTTTTGAACTACTCGATCGAAAAAATATTTTAATCGAATCTAAACCTTTTGCACTAGGCGTTCGCATAGAACATCCTCAACAAATTATTGATGCTGTTCAATATCATTCCCCAACTCGGAATCCATATTTACCACCAGCTTCTTATAGTTTGGTGGAACAAGTAAATGGTAGAGGAGTATTTAGTTTTTGCATGTGCCCTGGTGGAATAATTGCACCTGCAGCCACAAATCAGGGAGAATTGGTTGTTAACGGATGGAGCCCCAGCAAAAGAAACAATCCTTTCGCAAATAGTGGTATGGTAGTTCAAGTTACTCAAGAAGATGCGTTAAATTATTTTAAACAATACAATACGTCTTTACCAATTAATTCACCGGTGAAACTTGATTTAAAGACGCCTCTTCTTTTAATGCATTTTCAACAAGCCATTGAACAAAAAGCATTTATTGCAGGTGGAGGAAATCTAGCCGCTCCTGCTCAGAGAATGGAAGACTTTTGCAATAATAAACATTCTAGTAATTTGCCTAAATGCAGCTATAATCCTGGCTTACACGCTACACCATTGAATGAAGTATTGCCAACATTTATTTGTAAAAGTTTACAAGATGGTTTCAATAGTTTTGGAAAGAAAATGCGTGGTTTTTTCACCAATGAAGCTGTGATTGTAGCAACCGAAAGCCGTACCTCCTCTCCTGTGAGAATACCAAGAGATACCGATAAATTATCTCATCCTCAATTGATCAATTTATACCCTTGTGCTGAAGGTGCTGGTTATGCTGGTGGAATTGTTAGTGCTGCAATGGATGGTCAGAAAGTAGCTCTATGTATTAGTCAACAGCTATAAAATCTATTCTCCTTCTTTAACGGCATCTTTTTTAGCCAATAGTTTATTTGCATTAATTAATTGATTCTGTTGAAAGAGCATTAGTTCTTTCTCTAACATAGATTGCTTTTCAAGGGTATTATTAACCAAGCTCGATAAATCTGGCTTCCCTGCATCAACCCAAGCTGTGTACCAAAAATCGGCAATTAATGAAGAAGATGCTAGCAATTGATTATTGATACTATTTTTTAATGACAATGCATAAGCTTTGGCAAATGCGGTTGTGTAACTTTTTACTTCTTTACCTCTTCGCATTTGTGTACGAAATTTTTCTGTTTCAGAAAACTGCAGCGTAACTTCTTTCTCTTTAGCCAACATTTCAGGTAATAATGTATTGGCTTTTCTAACTGCTTTCCATATTGCAAGAGATGGCTTATTTAAATACTTGGCTTTATGTTTGGTATATAAATTGTAATTTCCAATTTCCAGTTCTGGAATCATAGACTCCCATAAACTATGCAATCCTTTTTGATCGGTTAATTGACCATCATAGTTTAATGTAGTATGCAACGGCACATGAGCATCTCCAATATAATGACCAAGATCTGCAGCATAATAGACAATACTGTCTTTATTTTTATTTTTAAAAGCCTCTACTAATTTTTCTTGGGTGAAAATTACCTGATAAGGTACATAACCATATTTTAATAAACTGTCTTTTGCATAATTCTTGATGGCTATATTCCATTGTAATGGCATTCGTTGAATAGCATTATCTCCATAAGCTTCGATATCAATAAAATGCTTGGTAGCTTCAGTACTGTCTATATTTCTCCTGGTGTCGGGCCTTGCCGCGTCGTAAACCAACTTGTCTAAATTGGCATAGAAAAAAGGAGCTATTGATTGAGGAAGTTGATACACCGCTAATTGATGGATTGTTTTATGTACAAGAAACCCCCAACTACTCAATACAATTATTGTTAAAACCAATACACTGCACCCCATCCATTTTTTAAACCCAATCATTATATATTATTTAGTTACTTTCGAATAAAATCATCGTTTAAATTTGATGATTATTGTAATATTTTGAACAAGAGTACTACAAACAATCTGAAGTTTAATCATAATAACAATATTTTAATATGAGTGTAATTCTGTCTTTAGAAAATCTTAAAAAATATTATGCAACCCAAAAAGCGGTGGATGATATTAGTTTCTCCATCGAAAAAGGAAGCATATTTGGTTTATTGGGCCCAAATGGTGCTGGTAAAACAACCCTTTTAAGAATGATTACTGGGATCTTTTATCCTGATAGTGGCAATATTCAATTTGATGGAAGAACTTTCAATCCGGAAGATGATATCATTAAGATTGGCTATATGCCAGAAGAAAGAGGGTTGTATAAAAAAATGAAAATAGGCGACCAAGCACTGTATTTAGCTCAATTGAAAGGTTTGAGTAAATCTGAAGCTATGGAAAAAATAAAGTTTTGGTTCAAAAAACTAGAAATGGAAACCTGGTGGAATAAAAAAGTGGAAGACCTGAGTAAAGGAATGAGCCAGAAATTACAATTTGTAACAACTGTTTTGCACGAACCCAAATTAATCATTCTCGATGAGCCTTTTAGCGGATTAGATCCAGTAAATGCCAATCTCATAAAAGATGAAATTTATGGTTTAGCCAAAAGAGGAAGTACGGTAATTTTCAGTACCCATCGAATGGAACAGGTAGAAGAAATTTGTGATCATATTGTACTGGTAAACCTTGGTAAAAAAGTATTAGACGGAACTGTTCAGGATGTAAAACAACAATTTAAAGAAAATAAATTTAGTATTCAATTGGCATCAGAACCATCAACTATCGATTCTGGTGCATTTACGATTGATGAACAAAAAGAAAATGAATTAATTGTAAAAATAAATGCAGGATACAAAAGCAATGATGTATTGAATTATTTTTTACAGGCTAATTATACCATTGAATCTTTTAGAGAAATCCTTCCTTCATTAAACGAAATATTCATCAACCTAGTAGAAGATACCCATTCTACAGCAAGGGCATTTCAAAAAGTGAACGACTAACCTATTAATTGAAAAAATAAAAGAATTATGAATAAGATTTTTATCATTATACAAAGAGAATACCTAAGCAGGGTAATGAACAAACGTTTTTTACTAACTACCATCCTTACTCCAATCATTATGGTAGGATTTTTTGCAGGAGCAACTTTTTTATCAATCAGTGGAAAAGACGAGCACAAAATAGCAGTAGTAGACAACAATGGATTTTTTAAAGGAAATTTACAAGATGCAAAAGGTATTCATTTTGAATTTCCAGAAAATGTAGATACCATAAATTATTTACAAAAAGGATATACCGATATTATCATTATTCCAAAATTTGAAGGAACCCAAAAGACAGATTATATTATTCGTTCTAAAAAAAGAATTGGTTTAGGCACTGAGGATAAAATTAGTGATAAAATTGATGCAGCCATTGAAGATAAATTATTACAAGATGCAGGAATCAATCGTGAATCATTGGATTCAATCAGAAATAAATCGAAATTTGCAGAACTAAAATCATTAGAGGAAGGTGCTGATTCAGCTACTGAAAGCAATGCAGCGCTATCATATGGAATTGGTTTTGGAAGTGGAATGCTAATTTATATAACCATGTTTATTTATGGTGCAATGGTAATGCGTGGTGTTATGGAAGAAAAAACCAATAGAATTGCCGAAGTGATGATCAGCAGTGTTAAACCATTTCAATTAATGATGGGGAAAATAGTTGGCATTGGTGGTGTAGGATTAACGCAGTTTCTTCTATGGATTATTTTAATACTTGGTTTAACTACAGCTGCACAATTTTTTATTCCACAAGATGTAATGCAACAGGTAAGTACATTACAACAATATAATGGCCAAATGCCTGGTGGTTCAATGATTCAAGCTGGAGATGCTGCACAAAAGATTTATAAATTTCAGCATACCATGAGCACGGCAAATTGGCCAGTAATAATTGGTTGTTTTATTTTCTATTTTCTCGGCGGATATTTATTTTACTCTTCATTATTTGCGGCCGTAGGTAGTGTGGTTAACGAAGATCCTCAAGATGCACAAAGCTTGATGCTTCCTATAACTATGCCGATTATTTTTTCATTTATAATAATGACCAATGCAGTACAAGATCCAAGCACTTCTATTGCAACATGGGCAAGTATTATACCATTCAGTTCTCCCATGGTAATGATGGCAAGAATTGCATATGGCATTCCTGGAACAGTACCTTATTGGCAATTAGCAGCAAGTATGCTCAGCTTGATTGCTGGATTCATTCTCACAACCTGGTTGAGTGGGAAAATTTATAGAACTGGCATTTTGATGTATGGCAAAAAAGTAAGTTGGAAAGAATTGGGGAAATGGGCCTTTAGGAAAAACTAAAAAAAAATTACTAAAGCCCTGTAAGCACTTGCTGCAGGGTTTTTTATTGTGCCAATGAAATGCGAATATTAACTCCAGCCCTTGTATTGGTAATTGGCGCAGATGTGGAAATATATGGTGTTACTCTTCGTTGATCGAAGAAGAATTTAATATTAATTCTATTATTCAATACATAATCGATAGCAGGTTGAATACTTATTTCTTTTTGCCCTCCAGTTCCATAAGCATTGCTTTGATCTAGCCGGCTATTACTGATAGAAACATCACGTACCGAAACATCTAATTTTAAATTTAAATCGTTTTGTAACTTTTTTCCTTTACCACCCGGTAATTTAAAAGGAAGATTAAATCCACGCTTGCGCCAGTTCATTCCCAAAATCCACTCTGTACTCCTACTCTCACTCAATTGGTAATCAATCAAACTCATACTCAATTGTCTACTCTTTCTAAATTCAAAATTGAAGTTAAATTGACTAACAGTTGTGATATCAATTTTAATAAGTGGCTCAAATTTTTCTGAAATACTTACATTAGGAATCAAAAAGAATGGAATAAAATTACCACTTGTAGTATCAATAAAACCTGGTGCGTTTAAACGAAATGGATCTTGATACAACAATGCACTATTAAAACTATTCATACTTAACTGACCATTGTAACCATGACTAATAGTAATATTGCTAAATGTAGCCGCCAAGGCTGGAATTTTACTCAAGCCAGTGTAGGAGATTTTCCAGTTAGGTCTTGGCAATATTCCCCTGAAAGGATTGGCATTGATTTTATTGGCACCCTCTTTAATTAATGGAATAGTGCTAGCATTCTCCTTAGTATATGCAGCTAAAAATGCAGGTAGAATAACACTTTGCGAATACCTACCATACCCACGTGCGTAACCATCTGGGGTGAATTTTTGGTTATTCGGCAAAGCCTGCCAATAAGGATTGCTTTCTGCTATACGCTTAGAAACAATGATCCTATTACTTTCAAACTCTTTGAATGTAGTAGAAATTTCATTGGGATTTTGACTTTTAAATAGTGTTCCAAAAGCGATATAAGAAATACTGAAACCTCCGTTGTACAAAGGATTTAATTGCCCAAAATTATTTCCAGAACCCGTAGTATCTTTTATTAATGAAGAATAATCTTTTGTAAAAGTTTTATCCAAATTTAAATCTATGATTAATTCTCTAATTGGTTCTAATTGAGCAGTGATACTCATTCTTTGTTCAAAGCTTTGCCTGAACATAAAGTTGAATGTGCTGTCTTTCGACAATAATCCCCTAGCTATTTTATTATTGATCCAATCATTATCTGGTTGCTTACCAAAAACATAATCCAAACCTGGTGCCATAGACTTAAAGTTCTGACCTATAAATTGTGTACTATCCATATATCCAGGCAATCTGCTTCTGAAATTTTCACTATAATTGATAGAAGCTTGACGGAACATAGTTATAAATTTTCCAAGGGTTCTTTGGAAACTAGTTAACTCTGGTGTTTGATTAGCCCTACTTAATTTATCGGCAATGCGAATATCTCTTCGCTGTTGTCTCCATTTTTGCAAAGCATCCGTTTTTAGTTTCCCCTCTAATCCTTTTAATACTTCTTGCTTAGGAGGTAAAGTAGTTCCTAAAGAATTAATTGTTTTACTTTTCAATGGATCATTATTAGCGGAAGGAGATGGGATATTATCAATTGCTCTTAACCATTTAGATTTAGCATATAAATTACCAAAGCTTAATTGTGCATTTAAATTATTTTCTTGTGAATTTTCTATTGTGTTACCTAAGAGAAACGCTATTCTACTGGCGCCAATCCAACTATAAGAAGTTCCATAACTATACCTAGCTGTAATCCAATCAGAGAAAGGAAATTTATTCAATGGAATAGTATAATTAAGCAAGGCTTTTTGTGCATATAAGGTATTTCTTCCCCCATTTAAAAAATTATTTCTAACAGTATCTTTCTTAAAACTATTGTCAATTCTTCCGAATGGTTCATCTACTCTTGAATTATTGGTTGCATTGAAATCGAAATTCAAGGAGCGGGTTAAATCCCATCTCATATTATAGAATCGATCGTACGTGAAATACTTATCATAAGTAGTATCTACTCTATCTATTTTAGTATTGTTGTTATTCACTATTCGAGGAATAAACTCACCAAACTGGCGATTGATATCTGCCCTGAAACTTAAATAAGAGGGTTTTAAATTATAATTGGCATCTCTGATCCAAGCTAACCAAGGAGATTTGCCTTTGATTATTTTTTTGAAAGGCTCTTTGAATTGACTCTGTCCAATATAGGTATACCCAAAACCTGCCCTATGCCTAATTACTTTATTTTGTTTAATTACCGGACTAGTATTATCTGTTTGAGAGAATGCATAACTTATATCAAAATTACTGAGTTTAAATAAACCAGGTTTACCTGCACCAGGCATAACCCTAACATTGGTAAAATTAATTGTTTGAATTGTTGATTGATCAGCTGCAGCATTAATAATAGAGTCTCTTAATGCAGCAGGGCTTTTACTTAATTTTTCCCTGTATAAAATGTCTAAATCATAAGGATCAAATTCTGGTGTTCGAATACTTCTGTTCAAACTTGCATAAACAGGAATGGAAAGTCTTGCTTTTTTAGGCGCCAATTTTCCTGCATCGATATTGGCAGCAATATCAAATTGCAATAAATTGTCTTTGGCTCTTTCATTAACTCTTTGTTCAATGGTACCGAATCCTTGAGTATACTTATTTGCAGAAACGGATAATGTACCTAAATCTGCCAATACTACATCTACTCTTCCGAGTGCTGCCCAGCCGCCATTTTCATCAATGCCTGACAAACGCAATTCGTTCATCCATATTTCTGTACTGATAGATTGCCCATCACTTCTTAAAGGATTTTCTATTCCAACTAAAACACCTCTTACTTCTCCCATATTAGGATTACCCATTATAGAGAATGTTTTATTACCAATCAGCTTCCGAAAAATATTGGATACAGATGCACCACTATTATTTCTATCGATTTTTAAATTGATCAAATCGCGCAAACTGAAATCAATATTGTTGGCATCAGGCCAAACTTTTTCTTCTTGTCCTCTGGGGTATTGTCCGGCTGGTGTAATTCTTAAAGGAATTTTTATTTCGTAATAGTTATTCAAAAAATCTTGACCAATTCTAATTATTGCGTTTAATTGGTTGTCTACAATTGCAGCTTGGCCAACTACTGATTCTGCATGTAGATACATAGACATTTTTGCATAACGTCTAATATCTAAGTTCAAAGTTTTAAAAACTCCTCTGGTTCCTCCACTTTGCAAATTACTTACTCGCAAACTCAATGCTTGTTCATTCTGTTGTAAGTTAACTCCATTATTACTCAATAATTGAACACGCTCTACATTTGGTGGCATAATATAATTCACCGGTTGTCTACTGCTATTTTCTTCGAGATTTACTGCTAAAGTATTAAATGAAGTATTTGTTCCTGCATTATTAATGGGTGTATATGAACCTGTTGTATCTATATTGTAAATGAATTGTCTCCATTGATTTCTTACCAAATCCAACCTTGCTAAACGAAGTACTACAGAATCTTCAAAATCTGTAAGATACATTCTTGCAAAACGAATAGATTTAAAATCTGGAATATTACCTATTTTTCTAGAGAAGTTGCGAATAGGTACTCTAAACAAAAACCAATCTTCGGTTCTAGTAATTCCATCAGCAGAATTTACAGTTACTCTTCTTTTATCGGTAATATAAGGAAACTGAGGAGAGCCAACATCCATACCAGGCTTTAATTGAACTTCGTACTCATAATAAGATTCAGTTTCGTTGAGCGTATTGTCTCTATTTAAATCTTCATTATCCGGAAACAATGTTGCTGCTGAAGTAAATTGCCCACCAGTAGTAGCAACTGGTGAATTGCCTTGTTGGTTATTGAAATTTTTATATCTACCTAATATGCCAGTACCCAATGCATCAAATGAAGGATCTCTATACCATAGATAATTATCATTGGAAGGATCTTTTAAAGTACTTTGATAGAGGGGCGATCCAGTACCGAAATTATTTGCCACTCTATTTATTATATATCCTTTTTTTCTTCTCTCCGCATCATCATCTATTCCATCATAGCCAACATCTTGAAAAGGTCTGTCGTTAGGGTCATTGCTAAATGCTTGCGTAATTTGAATGGGATTTACTGGTGTTTTGCCCCATGTGTTAGAACTATCCACTGCTGCAGGAATTGCCGGTGTATTCATTCCATTTTCATAAAATCTTTTACCATCTTTGAGCACATCCTCACTGATATTACCAAAATTTAAAAATAATTTGCCGCCTTTACTTGCAGGATTAATGATGAATGGATTCTGCATCCAAAATTCTACAAACTCAATATTATTGGTTTCAAAATCGGTTTGATCAATCGATCGCATAATACCACCCCATCTTGCTGAAGGATTATTGAGTTTACCTAGTGCATTGATTTGAGTGGGTGAAGATTCAAAATTATATTGACCCTTTTCTGTTGGATAATAGGCTAAATCAAAAGTAGCTGCTTGAACATCAGTAATATTGGTTGTGCGCTGAGGAAATAATTCATTGGTGAAAACTTGCCTCACCCTTGGGTCACTTAACTCTGCCAAATTTCTTCTCAATGGATTATTTGGGCTGTTCTTATCTTGTAAATTAGGTTCAATATTATACCAAGATAATTTAGCCCTGTTTTTATTGTAATCGATACTATCAGTTAAAGTTGATTCTAGAAACTTTGTATTCCCCTGTGGGGTTGAAGCCATAGCCCATGATACAAAGGGAAATCGAAGATCAATAGTTGCCCTTGTTCCTTCAAAATCATCAATAAAAATTAATCCTTGATCACCTTTTCCAATTTGGGGTGGATGGCCTGGTTGTAAAAAAGCGGCTTCTCCATATGCATTGATAGACGATTTAACTTTTGTATCGTAAAAGGGTAATTTATTAAGTAATCTGGTTAGGCCTGGCAGTTCAGATCGGTAACTAAAATCAAGACCATACATTGTATTTCTAATTGGATCGTCTCCATAGCCCATCTTTGTGAAAAAAGGGCGTTCCCCTAATTTTACAAAGCTGGTTCCAATACTTAATTTTTTACTAGCGATATAATCAAATCTAAGGCCTGTAAATCCTCTTTGTTGTACACCAAAGCCAATATTATTTTCAAAGGAAACCTTAACAGGTAAATTAGAACTTAATATTCCTTGATTGATAATTTTTACAGTTCCTAAATTATAATCAACAATAAAGTCTGAACCTTCGCGCAATATTTGTCCACCTGCAGCAACCGATACAGAACCCGGAGGAATATTAAATGTATTCAAATAAATCTCCGAACCACCTCCACTTCCTTTCACCTGGCCTTGCATCACAAATCGATTTAAGTTTGCATAGGTTTGAGCAATTGCTTTGATAGAATCATACAATTGATAATAGATATATTTGTTCTTAATTGAAGTAGACAGACCTGAAAAAGCCAAAGTATCCAAATCCTTTCCAAATGGTTCAAGTACAGGAAAAACAACTCTTCCCATTTGTGGCAAAATCGTAAATCCCTCAATATAGTCAAATACACCATCGGGTTGAGGATCATTTCGGTTATTGAGTCGGTCTAAATTTAATACACGCAATAATGGTTGACCTTCTACAGCCTGTGCTGTTTCTGGTAAAAATCTTTTTAATCCACCACTTGGTTCTTCGTACAATACATTTAATTTAAAATCTTCTCTTTGAATTCCACCAAACAAATCCAAGGAATATACATTCTTCATCATCAAACCCCAAAGTGGCAATCCGGTTCTTTGAGAAGTTGCTTTTAATAATTTCAAGAACAATACTTTTTGCACTCCTTGATTAGAATCCAATGCAATATCCTGTGAAAATTCTCCTACTTGAAACACCCGTCCATTATAAGTATATTGATAAGCAATTGCCAACACTTCGTCCGCCTGTAATTGGGTATTCACAGAAATAAATCCAGCTTGTGGATTAAAATAATATTCATTGTTGGTAAGCTTTCTTGCAAATGTTTTTTCGTAGTCATCTACTGGGCGAAGCCCCCTACTTAATAATAAACTATTGATAAATGCAGGATTCCTTGCATTTGGATTTCCTACTAAAGAACTGAATAAATTATTGGCCCCATTGGCAGGCAATGGATTAGAGGAAGTAGATTGAACTGCTGGATTATACGGACTTGGTTCACCCAAATCCATCAATCCTACAATATCTCGGGCTTCGGTAGTAGCACCCGTTCTATTTGTTACCCAAACTTCTACACGTTGAACCTGTACCTGAGAATTCACAACAGGCAGATTCTTCATTGTTTTATTGAAATTAGCACGAAAATAATTGCCTAATAAAAAATGTCTATTTTCTTCATAATCATCTAATCTTTTTTGAAATGATTGAGTAGAGGCTCCACCTTGTAAAGAAATAGTTTGTCTTGTTGATCGTTGATTTGCTAATGCAGCAGTTACAAATAATTTACCAAATTGTAATTGCGTTTTAATTCCAAATAGATTCTGTGCACTAGGAATTAATGTGCCTCGAGATTGAAAAGAAATATTTCCAGCCTCTATACTTTTAATAATTTCATCGTCCATTCCTTTATAATCAAGTTTTAATTGATTATCAAAACCAAGGTTAGACAATGTATTGTAATTGATCGGAAATTTTAGTTTATCTCCAATATTGGCATTGAGGTTTAAATTAGCATTCATATCAAAATCAAATCCACCATTTTTTCTTGCACGTTCTGGTAAAGTAGGATTCTTGATATTCTGCCCTTGATAGCCTGCTAAGATATTTACTTCACCACTTGGGCGGATATCTACTTTTAAATTATTACCGCTTTTGCCAAAAATACGATCGAACAACCTATCGTATACCCGCATTGGTGGTCGAGCTACTTTTTTATTTAACTGTGTTAAAGCATCAGCCCTTTTTTTAAAATAATCTGTTTCTGCTTTTTGGTTTTGCAGCTTCCAATATTCACTAAATTGTAGAGATGTAGGTTTTCTGTAAATGGTAGACCCTATTTTTTCTTTAATGAAATATGATTTTGTTTTAGGATCATATTCAATAGATTTTTTAATAAGTGAAGTATCATTTAAATCAAATGGATTTTTTGTAGAATTAGAATATGGATCACCTCTTCTGTCACTTATAGGAAAGCGCAGCGTATCTCTCTGTTGTGCAAATAAAGGTGCACATAGCAGTAGATAAATGATGAATAAAAAAAATCTTGGATGATGCAAAAACGTTAAGCTTTATTAAGTAGAACTATATTCGATAGCTTATAAGTTTTTAAGTGCTGATTTAATAATTTCTTCTAGAGAGTCGTTGTCTGGATGAGCTTGCAAAACTTTCTTAACTGCCTGTTCTGCCATTACTCGTCCAATACCCAATGAAATTAATGCATTTACGGCATCTGAATCTTTTTGAGGCTCACTAAATCCAGTTAAAATTGAATCGTTTGATTGTTTGCTCAATTTATCCCTTAATTCAACAATTAATCTTTCAGCTGATTTCTTGCCGATCCCTTTAATTCCTTCTAACTGCTTTGTATTTCCCTGCACTATGGCCCTTGTAATTTCTGCTGGCTTTAACCCCGATAACATCATCCTTGCCGTTGAAGCCCCTACACCAGAAACACTGATCAATTGCATAAACAACTCTTTTTCCGCCAAATCTGCAAATCCAAATAAGGTTTGTGCATTTTCAGTAATATGCAGATAAGTAAACAACTGACCACTGTCTTTATTACTAATTGCAGAATAAGTATTTAAACTTATATTCAATTCATATCCTACACCATTAACATCTACTACAATACGGGCAGGAGTTTTAACGGCAAAATGACCTCTAACAAATGCTATCATAAATGAGTACGAAATTAGTAAAAAGAATGCAATTAGCTGTATCTTTAAGGTTTTATATAATAACAAAAAGCCTTATAATACCATCTAATTAGTAGAAAAATGGAAAAAATTACAGCAGCTATCACTGCAGTTGGAGGATATGTACCGGAAACAAAGCTCACCAATTTTGATTTAGAAAAGATGGTTGACACAAACGATGAATGGATTAGAACAAGAACTGGGGTTGAGGAAAGAAGAATTTTGAAAGAGCCCGGCAAAGGAAGTAGTGATATGGCAGTTCCTGCAATTCAGGAAATATTACGTAAAAAAAACATAGCTCCAACTGAAATTGATTGTATTATTTGTGCTACTGTAACACCCGACATGGTATTTCCTGCAACAGCCAATATTATTGCAGATAAGATTGGTGCTACCAATGCATGGGGATATGATATGAGTGCAGCATGTAGTGGATTTTTATTTGCTCTAACTACCGGTGCGATGTATATTGAAAGTGGTAGATACAAAAAAATAATTGTTGTAGGTGTAGATAAAATGAGTTCAATTATTGATTACACTGATCGTGCTACTTGTATCATTTTTGGAGATGGTGCTGGGGCGTTGTTACTAGAACCTTCAACTGATGAAAATGGAGTAAAAGATAGTATACTAAGAAGTGATGGAAGTGGAAGACAATACTTACACATGAAAGCAGGTGGATCTGTTAAACCTGCAACAGTAGAAACAGTTTTAGCAAAAGAGCATTTTGCCTACCAAGAAGGTCAAGCGGTTTTTAAATTTGCAGTAAAAGGCATGGCAGATGTAAGTGCTGAATTATTAGAGAGAAATCAATTAACTGGTGATGATATTGCATGGTTGGTTCCACATCAAGCCAATTTGAGAATCATAGATGCAACAGCTAATAGA
The DNA here is from genome assembly GCA_031422175.1 of Sphingobacteriia bacterium. Taxonomy (GTDB): domain Bacteria; phylum Bacteroidota; class Bacteroidia; order Chitinophagales; family Chitinophagaceae; genus Sediminibacterium. Next base: position 18,218 of record JANOQC010000031.1, read on the forward strand.
ATGGGATTGCCTAAAGAAAAAGTAATGATCAATATTCAAAAATACGGAAACACAACAGCAGCAACACTTCCATTGTGTTTATGGGATTGGGAAAACCATTTAAAAAAAGGAGACAATATTGTACTAGCAGCTTTTGGTGGTGGATTTACCTGGGGAGCTACATTGGTAAAATGGGCGTACTAGGAAGAGATATGAGTTAGGAGATATAAAAAAAGAGATATGAGTTATGAGTAGTAAACAAAAATTTACAGGAATGGGATCTACAGCAATTCATGCTGCTGGTCATGAAAATGCAGATCATGCACACTTGACTCCTATTTATGCTAGTTCTACATTTACTTTTGATACTGCCGAAGAAGGCAGCGAAAGATTTGCTGGTAAAGACAAATCAAAAATTTATAGTAGATGGGGTAACCCAAGTTTTACAACAGCAGCCGAAACAATTGCAGCATTGGAATCATTTGGTTTAATGGACGAAAATAATCAACCATTACAATTAAAAGCACTTTTACATTCTAGCGGTCAAGCCGCACTTACTACATTATTTTTAGGTACACTGCAAACTGGTGATGCAATCCTTTCGCATCATGCATTGTATGGAGGAACACACGAATTATTATTGAAAGTTTTATCAGGCACAGGAATCAATACAATATTGATTGATCTAATTGATGCTGCAACAATTGAGCATACTTTACTCAATAATAAAAATATAAAACTCATACATATTGAAACTCCCTCTAATCCAACATTGCGCTGCGTAGATATAGAAATGGTTTGCTCTATTGCCAAAAAATATAAGGTTTTTGTTTCAGTTGACAATACTGCTGCAACGCCTTATTTACAACAACCATTTGCTTTTGGTGCAGACTTTGTAATGCATTCTACTACTAAGTTTTTAAACGGCCACGGCACTGCAATTGGTGGTGTGCTATTAGGAAAAGATTTAGAAAAAATGAATGGCCCTATTTGGAAATGGCATGTATTAATAGGTGGAAATACCAATCCTTTTGATGCTTTCTTACTTACTCAAGGAATGAAAACATTAGAATTGAGAATGGAACGTCATTGCCATAATGCTATGGATGTTGCTGGTTTTTTAGCACAACACCCAGCAGTAGAAAAAGTAAATTATAGTGGCTTGCCATCTCACCCAGATTATGCAATTGCAATGAAACAAATGAGGCATGCAGGAGCATTAATGAGTTTTGAATTAAAGGGAGGAATAAAAGCTGGCCAAGCATTTATTAACCGTTTACAAATGTGTGTAAAAGCCATTTCATTTGGAACTCCAGACACTTTATTGTCTCATCCTGCAAGCATGAGTCATATGGGAATTCCAAGAGAAGAAAGATTGAAATTTGGCATAACAGATGGATTGATTCGTTTAAGTGTTGGAATAGAAAATATTGAAGATATAATCAATGATTTCAGTCAAGCATTGGGATAATTTTTTCAATGGAGCATTAACCATTTTTTATTATAAGTAATTAATCAATGATTCAAATAAGAAGCGCAGAAAAAAAAGATTGTTCTCGTATTCTTGAATTAATTCAAGAATTGGCTGACTTTGAAAAAGCGCCTGGAGAAGTAACAGTAACGCTTGATCATTTTATAGAAAGTGGATTTGGTCAAAATCCGGTCTGGTGGGCTTTTGTGGCTGAAGAAACAGCTGATAATGAGCCAATTATCTATGGATTTGCACTCTATTATATTCGATATAGCACTTGGAAAGGGCAAAGAATGTACTTAGAAGATATTTTGGTTACAAAAAAAATGCAGGGTAAACATATCGGAAAGCAACTTTTTGAACGTTTAATGGTTGAGGCTAAGGAGAGAAACCTAAAAGGAATTGTATGGCAGGTACTGGATTGGAACGAATCGGCCATTAAATTCTATAAAAAATACAATGCAAGTTTTGATGCAGAATGGATCAATTGTAGCATTAATTGATTGTATAGATCAATAAAAATTATGATTAAACCACAAAGATTAATATCACTTATTATAATTGCTGGCGTTTTTTACGGTTGTAGTAAAAACTCAGAATCAATTCCAACTACCGAAAATTCAGTAGGATTCTCAGGCCGTACAATCGACAGATTGGCCATGGGTATAAATTTGAGTAATTGGTTTAACGATTATTCCGATAAATCACAGTTTGGAAATAGGTACTCAAGCATCCATTTTACACAAATAAAAAATGCTGGCTTTACATATGTTAGAATTCCTGTTGGACCTTCTATTATTTGTGATCCAGCCAATATTGCCAATATCCAAACAGTCAATCTAAACTTTTTAGATCAAGCTGTTAAAAATATAATTGCAACAGGACTTTCTGTAACAATCGATATTCATTCAAGTAATCCTGCCTTTGAAACAAAATTAGCAACAGACCCAGTTTCTAGAGCGGCTTATAGACAATTCTGGAAAAATCTTGCGAACCATTTTAAAAAGTACGACACCACACAAGTATTTTTTGAAATATTCAATGAACCTCATATCGGATCCACTCAAAGTGTAGCTGGAATAGATAAAAATTGGTGGGCGCCAGTGCAAGGTTTAATTATACAATCTATAAGAGAGGCGACTCCTAATCATTATATAATTGCTGGAGCAGAAAATTGGAATAATTGGTATGATTTGTCTACTCTTAAACCTTACACAGGAAAAAATATTATTTATAATTTTCATCTTTATGAGCCTTTTGTTTTTACTCATCAAGGAGCAACTTGGGTAGGAAGCCCATATGATAAAGTAAAGAATTTGCCCTACCCTGGAAGTCCCCAAAATGTGCTTAATCTGGCCAATAATGCGGCAAGTACAGATGCTAAATATTTAATTAACTGGTATGGTTCTCAACGGTATAATGCGGATTCTATTAATTACAAAATCAGGCAGGTTTATAATTGGGGCAATCAAAACAAAATACCGGTAATATGTAACGAATTTGGTGTTTATAAACCCTTTGTTCCGCTGGAAAGCAAAATCAAATTTGCGCAAGACATGCGTACCCTCTTAACTAAATATAAGATGGGCTGGGCTGTTTGGGATTACGATGATACTTTTGGTATCACCAGTTATCCAAATAATACAAGATCAGGAACGCCGAATTGGGATGTCAATATGCTTTCAGCTCTAGGATTAAAATAAACATTAATTAATTCCATCAATATTTATTGTGTTTCCTGCAATTTTACCAATCAATCCCTGCAACACTTTTCCAGGACCGCATTCTGTAAAATGTGTAGCTCCATCGGCAACCATTTGCTGAACACATTGCTTCCATTTTACTGCACCAGTAAGTTGTTCAATTAAATTATTTTTTATTTCAATTGGATTGGTGATTGCTTTTGCAACTACATTTTGATAAACAGGGCATATTGGAATATTAAAAAGAGTTGATTCAATTGCAGCAGCTAATTCTTCCTTTGCAGGTGACATCAATGGTGAATGAAATGCACCTCCAACTGGTAAAACTAAGGCACGTTTGGCACCTGCTTCTTTCATTTTAATACAAGCAATATCAATTCCTTTAATTGAGCCGCTAATTACCAATTGACCCTGACAGTTATAATTTGCAGCTACAACGATTTCACCAGTTTCATTTTGGATAGCCAAGCAAATTTCTTCTACTTTTTCGTCAGCAAGGTTAAGCACAGCAGCCATTGTTGATGGATTCAACACACATGCTTTTTGCATGGCTTTTGCCCTAATACTAACTAAACGAAGCGCATCTTCAAAGCTCAATACACCAATAGCTACTAATGCAGAGAACTCACCCAATGAATGACCTGCAACCATTGAGGGATTAGCATCTAAGACAGTTTTGTAGGCTGCTACCGAATGAAGAAAAATAGCTGGTTGCGTAATATTAGTTTGCTTTAATGCCTCATCAGATCCTGAAAACATTGTATCTGTGATACGGAAACCAAGTATATCATTGGCTTGCTCAAATAAATCCTTTACAATTGGATGGGCATCATACAAAGTTTTACCCATACCAGAAAATTGTGCTCCTTGTCCTGGAAAAACAAATGCATGCATTCTCATAAATAATTAATTGAGGAGGCAAAATAAGTGTTTTTACAGATACTTTAGAATTCAGTTTTCAACTCCAGGTATCTAAGAAATTCTTCTTTTCTTTTATCTTCTTTAAATTTACCTCCATAAAATGCGGTAATCGTAGAAGAAGTATCATCTTCCACCCCCCTGCTTGCAACGCATAGATGTTTCGCATCTATCACTATAGCTATGTCCTCAGTACTTAGTGCCGCTTGCAATTCTTTGGCTATCTGTACAGTTAAACGTTCTTGTACTTGTGGTCTTTTTGCAAAATATTCAACCAACCTATTTAACTTACTTAGTCCAATCACTTTACCATTGCTAATGTACGCAACATGTGCTTTACCAATAATAGGTACAAAATGGTGTTCGCAATTACTATAAAACGAAATGTTTTTTTCTACCAACATTTCATTGTACTTGTATTTATTTTCAAAAAGCGCAATTGAAGGTTTATTAGCTGGATTTAATCCGCTAAATATTTCTTTAATAAACATTTTTGCAACACGCTTTGGAGTTCCTTTTAAACTATCATCGGTAAGGTCTAGTCCCATAGTTTCCATGATAGCTTTGAAATGGTCTTGTATTAAGGCCATCTTTTCTTCTTCCGTTTTATCGAAAGCATTTTTTACCATTGGAGTATCAATAGAAGTACTGATATGACTATCGCCCATATCTTCAATCATCTCATCAGTAAATACTATTTTATCACCGTTAAGACGGATATTCGACAAAATTTCGCTCTGTTTCATATAATCTAATTTTTAAGTCTAGTTGATTATCTAATTTTTTTCTTAATAAATCATAACATACTACAGCAATATTTTCAGCAGAAGGTATGAGTTTGCTAAATTCTACAGTATCCAAGTTTAAATTTTTATGATCGAATTTATTCAATATTTCTTCCTTAATTAAATCACTCAATATTTTCATATCAATTACATACCCAGTTTCTAAATCAATTTCACCAGTTACTTGCACAATTAATTCATAATTATGTCCATGGTAATTTTCGTTATTACATAAACCGAACACAACTTTATTTTGCTCCACTGTCCATGATGGATTGTGCAAACGATGGGCTGCATTAAAGTGCTCTTTGCGAAAAACAGTAACTTTTTTGTTATTCATTTATTTTCTCTTAGCATGCACACTTACATACTTCGTTGTTTAAACTGGATAATATCAATATCAATTATTTCAGCTGTTACTTAATTGGAACTGTTTCAGAAGTGTGCTGATCAAGTGGCCAAATACTTTGTAACCGTAAAATTAACAACAGAACTTGAATATTGAGTAGATTCAGACGAATACCTAATAAATTTAACTATTAGTATCCATATCAACCCACACAGATTATAACAGAAGATTGATTAATTTGTTTATCAAAAATATTAAATGATTAAACAATTAAGCATAAAATTGAGGTTAGGCTTAACAAAATGGCACTACTACCCATAATATTCAACATAAATTCTTGCGGTTTCATAGAGTTTTATACAGTGAAGGTTAACAGAGGATGGTAATTGAGGGGCAATTTGGTGCCATATTGCCATTGCTAAATTTTCTGTGCTGCACATTTTACCTTCCATAAAAGGAACATCCATATTTAAATTTTTATGATCTAATTGATCAATCACATTCAATTTGATGATTTTACTAAGCACTTTTACATCAAATAAAAATCCAGTATCAGCATCTGGAATACCTTTAATAGTTACAAACAAGTCATAATTATGCCCATGCCAGTTTTCATTGGCACAAACACCAAACACAGCTTCATTGCGCTCTTTTGTCCAAGTTGGATTGTACAATTTATGTGCTGCATTAAAATGTTCTTGCCTTGTTAAATAAACCATTCTATTTATAAATTTTGACAAAGGTACAAAAATGGAGAAAGTTGACCGTTTTTCATCAACTTTACATTTATGAGAGTGATTATTACCGCTGCAACTGTTGGAGAATGGATGCCTACATTCGTTCAATTAAATGGATTGTATACAGGTGAAAGCGAAAGAATGAAAGTACAGTTTTATCAATCTGGTGTTGGCATGCTAGCTTCTGCTGTGGCTTTTACTCGTTTGGCGCTAGAAGATAAACCGGATTTAGTAATACAAATTGGCATTGCAGGTTCATTCAATAAAAAGTTGGCACTAGGAAAAGTAGTAGTTGTGAATGAAGAAATATTAGGTGATACGGGTGTTGAAGAAGATGGAATATGGAAAGATATTTTTGACCTTAAATTAGAAAAAAGTAGTTATCATCCATATGAAAAAAGAAAACTACCCAACCCTTGGCTTTCAAAATATAATTTACTGAAATTACTAGAAGTTAATGCCATTTCCGTAAATGAAATAAGCACTAATGTAAATAGAATTGAAACGATCGCCCTAAAGTACAAACCAACTATTGAATCAATGGAAGGGGCTGCACTGCATTATGTTTGTAGAGAAACCAATATTCCTTTTTTACAAATCAGGGCCATTTCCAATTATATTGGTGAAAGGGATAAATCAAAATGGAGAATCAATTATTCCATTGAACAATTAAATAAAACTGTTTTAGCTTATCTGGAAAAATTATACTCTATTAAATAAAGTTTTCTTACACCATGCATTTCTCATTAGCTTTTTCTCCTTGCCCAAATGATACATTTATTTTTGATGCATTAGTTAACAATAAAATAGATACAACCGGATTTATTTTTGATGTGCATTTAGAAGATGTGCAAACCTTGAATGAGTGGGCACTTGAATGCAGAAAAGATTTTTCAAAAATTAGTTATGGCGTTTTAAACAAAATACAATCTACTTATCAATTATTAAATAGTGGAGGCGCACTAGGCAAAGGAGTTGGACCATTGTTAATTTCTAAAAACAATGAAGTTACATTCAATAATACCATGTGCGTTGCTATACCCGGGGAGAATACCACGGCACATTTATTATTTTCTTTGGCATTTCCAAATGCGAAAAACAAAGTATTTATTATTTTTAATGAAATAGAAGAAGCCGTATTATCCGGAAAAGTAGATGCAGGTGTTATCATTCACGAGAATAGATTTACATATCAACAAAAAGGATTGAAACTAATAATGGATCTAGGTGCTCACTGGGAGAATACCCATCAAGTACCAATACCATTAGGAGGCATCGTTGCAAAGAAAACCATTGACCCCATTATTATCAATCAAGTAGATCAATTAATCAAAAAAAGTATTGAGTTTGCATTTTCAAATTATCCTCTAATTGCACCATTTGTAAAAGAACATTCGCAAGAAATGAGCGAAGAAGTAATTAGAAAACACATTGATCTCTATGTAAACAATTATTCACTCGATTTAGGCATTGAAGGCAAGCGTGCTATTGAAGTACTTATGAAAGCAAGCAATAAATAATGATTTCCTAAGCACATCAACAATTGTACATTTAGACGCGTTGCGAGTTTTGAATTTTGCTTGCAACAGTATTAATGTAGAAAGTCTTAAAAGACAAAAATGATACCTTAATACGCGTTGCGAGTTTTGAATTTTGCTTGCAAAATTCAGCGACGTGGATGTAGTAGAATTTTTGTCTTTTAAGACTTGTTTTTTCAACGCTATGGCATCAACTCCTAATCAGGCGACGTGGATGCAGTAGAATTTTTGTCTTTTATGACTTGTTTTTTCAACGCTATGGCATCAACTCCTAATCAGGCGACGTGGATGCAGTTTTGTTTTTGAATTTTTAAGGGTGAAATTAATTATTTCTTCAATGCTTT
>JANOQC010000032.1:0-5477 GCA_031422175.1 Sphingobacteriia bacterium
AACGAATGTTTCTGGTTGTTCAAGTATTGAAAGCCTTCCTACAAATGTTGTTGTAAACGCATTACCTCCTACTCCTACCATTGCAGCAAATGGGCCTTTGACATTCTGTATAGGAAGTTCTGTTTTACTTACTTCTAGTGCTAGTTCAAATAACCAATGGTTCCTTAATGGTAACAGTATTAATGGTGCTATCAATCCTACTTATACTGCTACTCAAACTGGTGCCTTTACAGTAAAAACAACCAATATTTCTGGTTGTTCAAGTATTGAAAGCCTTCCTACAAATGTTGTTGTAAACGCATTACCTCCTACTCCTACCATTGCAGCAAATGGGCCTTTGACATTCTGTATTGGTGGTTCTGTTGTTCTTACTTCTAGTGCTAGTTCAAATAACCAATGGTTCCTTAATGGCAACCCGATTAATGGTGCTACAAACTCTATTTATTCTGCAACTCAAACTGGTGCCTTTACAGTAAAAACAACGAATACAGCTGGCTGTTTAAGTAATCAAAGTCTTACTTCGTCTATTATTGCAAATGCCATTACTCCTAAACCAACTATTACACAAAATGATGGAAAACTTTTAAGCAGTAGTCCAAATGGAAATCAATGGTATAATAACACAACAATTATACCTGGTGCTACAAATGCAATTTATTCTCCTTTGTCAAATGGCTATTATAGAACTCAAGTTACAATCTCAGGCTGCCAAAGTCCTTTAAGTGACTTATTTTATTTTTCTAGTTTCACATCTGATAACTATCAGATAATGCCAAACCCAGTAAGAGAAACACTTACAATACAAGCAAAATCTAACACTAATCAAACTAGTTTGAAAATAATTAACGCAAATGGAACAATACTTTTAAACAAAAATTTTATTAAAAGCATTTCGATTGATCTAAGGGCTTTCACTTCTGGAATCTATTCAATAGTATTAATTGACAATACTACCAAGATTGAGGAAAGCAAACAAATAATCAAACTATAGGTAGGGTTGATTAATCATTTATTTTTATTTATTTCTGCACTTCACTTGTAAAATGGAAAGTAATGTCTGGATTATTGGTAATCTCTGTATTTAAAAACCACTCACTTTGGGCCAAATAAACAGGCTGGCTGTCTTTATCCAATGCCGCATTTGATTGCTTAAATCGAAGAAACTCCTCCAATTTTTTAGGTTCTTTACTTGTTAACCAACATGCTTTAAAAAATGGCAATGTTCTAAACTCACAAGCAGCACCATATTCATGTAATAAGCGGTATTGAATTACTTCAAATTGAAGCTCTCCTACACAACCAATGATTTTTTTATTGCCTCCAAACTGTGTAAAAAGCTGAGCTACACCTTCGTCAGTTAACTGATTAATTCCTTTATCTAACTGTTTGGTTTTCATAGGATCTCTATTAACTAACTCTTTAAAAATTTCAGGTGAAAAAGTAGGAATTCCGGAGAAAAAGAAATTCTCTCCTTCCGTCATGGTATCACCAATTTTAAAGTTTCCAGTATCAAATAAACCCACTACATCACCTGCATAAGCATCTTCTACCACTTCTTTACTTCTAGCCATAAAACTATATGGATTACTAAAACGCATGTCTTTGTCTAACCGTACATGATGAAAGTATTTGTTCCGCTCGAATTTACCGCTGCATACCCTCATAAAAGCGATCCGATCTCTATGTTTGGGATCGAGATTGGCATGAATCTTAAAAATGAATCCGCTAAATTTTTCTTCATCTACTTCCACAGTTCTGGTGGTGGTTTCTCTAGAACGAGGAACTGGGGCTATTCGAATAAAAGAATCCAACATCTCCTTTACTCCAAAATTATTAACTGCTGATCCGAAAAAAACAGGAGCTATTTTTCCTTGTAAATAATCCTTGGGGTCTAATGCACCATATACTCCATCAATTAATTCAATGTCTTCTCTTAATTGCGCAGCATCCCTTTCGCCTACTTTTTCATCCAAAACCTGATCATTTAAGTCATTGATAGCTACAGTATCTTCTTCTGTTGCTTTGGTACTAGCCAAAAATAAGCGCAAACTTTTTGCATCTAAATTATATACCCCTTTAAACTCTTTACCACTATTGATTGGCCATGTCATTGGATGGAGGGATATTCCCAATTCTTTCTCTATTTCCTCTAATAAATCAAATCGATTCTTTCCATCCCGATCCATTTTATTGATAAATACAATCACTGGTGTATCGCGCATTCTGCACACTCCCATCAATCTTCTGGTCTGCGCTTCCACTCCATTTACACTATCAATTACCAAAATAACGCTGTCTACTGCTGTAAGGGTTCTATAGGTATCTTCTGCAAAGTCTTTATGCCCTGGTGTATCCAATAAATTAATCAACGTATTGGCATATTCAAATGTCATTACCGAAGTGGCTACTGAAATTCCACGCTGGCGCTCAATCTCCATGAAATCACTGGTTGCACCTTTCTTAATTTTATTACTCTTTACCGCACCAGCAACTTGAATAGCGCCTCCAAATAAAAGGAGCTTTTCCGTTAAAGTAGTTTTACCGGCATCTGGGTGAGAGATAATAGCAAAGGTCTTGCGTCTGTTAATTTCTTTTTCGTACTTCAAGTGGAAAGGTTTTAATAAAAAAGCGCCTCAAATATCAATTTGAGGCGCGAAGGTAAAACAATAATCATTTAATTAAGACTTCGAAAGTCTACGGGTACCAACTTACTAACCCCAGGCTCTTGCATGGTAACCCCATAAATTACATCCACAGCCCCCATGGTTTGCTTATTATGCGTAACAATAATGAATTGAGAGTTATCACTGAATTTTTTAATCATTTGAGTAAACTTGCCTACATTGGCATCATCCAATGGTGCATCAACTTCATCCAAAATACAGAATGGAGCAGGTTTGATTAAATAAATGGCAAATAATAATGCAGTGGCCGTAAGGGTTTTTTCTCCTCCACTCAATTGAGTAATGGAAGATGGACGCTTACCCTTTGGTTTGGCAACAATTTCTATTCCGGTTTCTGCCAAGTTTTCTGGATTCACCAAAATCATATCTGCTGTATCTTCTTCGGTAAACAATGCTTTGAATACTTTCTGAAAGTTCTCTCTAACTTTATTAAAGGTTTCTAAGAATTGTTGATTGGCTGTAGCTTCTACTTCAAGAATGGTTTGCAATAAACTTTCTTTGGCAGTTACTAAATCATTCTTTTGCTCTAAGATAAATTCATAGCGCTTCTTCATTTCTGTGTAAGCTTCTATTGCAGTAGGGTTTACTTCTCCCATATTCTCTAACCGCTTGCGCATTCTATCGGAGGCTGCTTGTAATTCTTCCAGTGGAGTATCGGTTGTTCTTGCTTGATCGAGTATTTCATCTAACTCAATTTTAAACTCCACACTTAGCCTTTCTTTCATTCCGGCTAACTGTAACTTTAAATCATTGAGCTTATCTTTTATTTCATTGAATAAATGTTCAACCATTTCCCTGCTCTTCACTTTTAATCTAAGCGCACTTTCCTTTTCTTGCAAAGCATTACGGAAATTATAATAAGCCTGGTCCGCTTCGTTCAATTTTAATTCTTCTTCTTCTTTTGACCGCATTAATTCTACCAACAAAGCATCTACTTCTTTTAGAGAATCACTTCCTTCAACAATATCCGCTTCGGCTTCTGCCAATTGAACTGTGTTGGATTTTATTTGATCGTGTAAATCATTTAGTTGATTCTCTTTGAACAACAACTCTTGTTTCAAAGCAGTGATCTTACTTTGTTGGCGAGTTAATTGTAAATTGGTTTCATTGAATTGACCAGACGCAAAATGATAAGCTTGTTCAGAAGATTGATAATCTTGTTCTACATGCTTCATTTCTTCGGATGTTGCATTCAATTGCTCATTTAAGAGAATCAATTGTTCTCTGGTTTCAGCAATACCATCTTGTTCATCTTGCAATCGGTTATTGATATCTGCCAATCTTTGTTCTCCATTGTGCTGGGCAGCCAATAAATTTTCAATTCTATTTTTAGCAGCAAAAACCTGATTGGTTAACTGGTTAATTTCTTGCTCAGTTTGCTTGATGGTATTTTCTTTCAACTGATCATTAAAAGCAATTACTTCGTTGTGCTTAAATTGAATATCAGATTTTAATAAATTAACTACCGATTCTTGATCAATAATTTCTTCCTTTAATTTCTCCAAATTCTTTGCACGACCAATTTTCTTTCCTTCAAATAACCCCACACTGCCTCCTGTTAAAGTGTATTTACCTTTAACATATTTACCTGTTTTCTCTAATACCACTGCACCATTGCTATTATTCAATGCGTCTTCATTCTCAGCGATATAAACATTGCCCAATAAATATTCAGCCAACTTTCGGTATTGTTCATCTACCTCAATTACATCCAATGCTTTGAATGTGTTATTCGGCTGATGGGTATCTAAACGTAAATCGGAAAATTGATCCAATAAAAAGAAATTGGCTTTTCCTTTTTGGTTGTTATCCAACAAATGAACTGCTTGTAATCCTTCTCCCAAATTATTAACTACATAATAGTTTAAATAAGGCTCTAACACATTTTCTACTGCAGTTCTAAATTCTTCCTTTACATAAATAATATCCGAAAGAATAGGTGCTGTATGATTCCATTCTTTATTTTGGTGTAAGAACTTGATACTTTCTGGATAGCCCTCCATCGAATCGATCAGGCTCTTCAATAAATTGAATTCGTTTCTTTTAGCATCTAACTTTCTGTTCTCTTCGGCCAACTCCCCTCTCAATACCTCTAATTGAGCCTGGGTCTCAAAAATCTGGTCTTTTGTTTTCTCATGCTGCTCCTGCAATTGTGCCAAATCCGTTCTCTTAGCATCTAATTCAGCCTCTTTATCATTGCTCTCTATCTGCAAAAGCTTCAATTGATGATTGCGGTTCTCTTTCTCTTCATTTAATTGCAACTGTGCGCGTTGTAAATTTTGAATAGAAGTATCCGCAACAGCTACTTTCTTTTCTGCTTCAAACTGATTTCTCTGGAATTGCTGGTATTTATTGCGCACAGTATCCACTCCTGCTCTTTTTTCATCAAATACCAAGCGTTTATCTGCTACTTCAATCTGAGAAGATTCTACTCTTTCTTGTAACACAGATAAATTAGCTGCTTCTTCTCCAACCTGCAATTGTGAATATTCAATAGAATCACCAATGGTTTTTAATTGTCCTTCCGCTTTTTCTAAAAAGTCCTTTAGGTTGGTTTCTTTTTCTTTGAGGTATTGTAATTTTTGGGAAGCTAAGTTTTTCTCATTTTCCTTGGTTCGCAGATTTTGTTGCAATTCATTAAACCCATGTTGCATGCCCTGTAAAGCCCTTTCCTGCGCAATAAAGGAAACTTTTTCTTCTTCTATAGAAGCGTCGTCAGTTGCAATCTCAGCCTCTAATTGCATTTTTTTATCCGACTCTGTTTCCTGTTGTTCTGTAAGTGATTTATAGGAG